>DASUVJ010000030.1:0-15531 GCA_036378995.1 Saccharimonadales bacterium (SeqCode) | reverse complement strand
ATTCGTCAGTACTTAAAGCAAAAAGTCGCCCGCAGCTTTGGCGGCAAAAAGATCGACCTTGATGTCATCAAAAAGGAACTTAAGGACGAAATCACGCACATTCTTTACGATCAGACACGTCGTACTCCGATTGTGATTCCTGTCATTAACGAAATCGGTGGTGGTGGGCAAAACCGTCCGCAGCAGCAGGCTGATGGCAAGCGACCGGTAAAAACCGCGCACTTTGCCCGTCCTAACACGCAAAAATTTCCAGCGCCACAAGTGCCTGATACGGAGGCTACTGAGCCTCGTGTCCGTGCCGATACGCGCGGTTACTAATAGGTAACATCCTCTCGAAAAGCCCGCTTAGTGCGGGCTTTTCTTTTGCCTCGTCGTAAAAAGCACTAGCATATTTGCAAAATATTGTAATTTTTGCTATAATATAGTCTGTAATCTAATAGCGAAAGCGCTTATAATAAAAAGTAATTATGGCCAAAAAGAAAAAATCATCCCGCGGTAAGGCAAAAGCCTCCGCGCCTCAGCACGCATTACCAGCCGGATTCTGGGCGCAAGTCGGCGCCGTCTTCCTGATCGCAATTTCCGTCCTGCTTGTACTAGCATGGTTCGGGGCAGGTGGGCCGGTGCTCGAATGGCTGCATCAGACGGCAATCAGCACGATCGGCTACGCTGTTTATGTCGTGCCGCTGCTATTTATCTACGTTGCTGTCGAGATCTTCCGTGCCGAAAACAATCGATTACCATTTGTGATGAAGGCCGCCACGGCTTTATTGATCGTTTGGGTAGCGGGTCTCTTTGGTCTTATGAAGAACGGCGAAGGCAAAACAACCGGCGGGTTTGTTGGGGATGCGGCTAACAGCGCTATGTTAGCGCTCGTTGACGGTGGTGTTGCGGCGTTTATTTATGTGCTGCTCATTTTGGTAACAGCGCTGTTCGTGCTGCGTGTTTCGCCGATTACCGTCATTAAAAAGCTTTGGGAACTCTCTCGCACGAACGAGAGCGAGCAGGAGCAGAATGTTAAGGTCATGCGCCGAGCCGCCGAAGCTGATGCACCTAAGCAGCGGGCCATTGGCGAGCTTAAATTAAACGCCGGCGTGCCAACGCTTGATGATGAGGAAGTCGCCAAAGAAGATAAAAAGCCTTCACGCCTCTCTAGCCTGAAGGGCAGTGTCAAGCAAGATAAAGCTGCCGAAGAGCAGGCTGCGCTGGTATCGGTTAATGACCCTAACTGGCAGGCGCCAAGCCTGGAGCTGCTTGAAAAGAAGCAGTCACCAGCTGATGCGGGCGATGTCCAGCAGAACGCCCAGACTATCCGTGATACGCTTGCCGAATTCAACATCGATGTCGAGATGGAGGGCGCTAACATTGGTCCAAAGGTGACCCAGTACACACTTAAACCACCAAGCGGCGTAAAACTAACCCGTATTACCGCACTGGAGACCAACATCGCGCTTAACCTGGCCGCTCAGACTCTCCGTATCGAGGCACCGATCCCTGGTCAACGAGCCGTCGGTATCGAAGTGCCAAACCGCAAGGCGGCCGATGTACGCCTCTATGGTATCCTGTCTTCAAAGCAGTGGAAGACAAACCGCGAATCGCTGCCGTTTGCTATTGGTAAGGATATCTCTGGTGACGCCGTTGTCGGTGAGCTAAATAAGATGCCGCATCTTCTGATCGCTGGTCAGACAGGTAGTGGTAAGTCGGTCATGATCAACACGCTGCTTACCAGCTTGCTTTACCGTAACAGCCCGAGCGAAATGAAGCTGATCCTCGTCGACCCGAAGCAGGTCGAAATGGCGCCGTACGAAGACATTCCGCACCTGCTCACCCCGGTTATTACCGAGCCGGAGAAGACCATTAGTGCACTTAAATGGGCAGTGAACGAGATGGAGCGCCGCTACAAGCTGCTTGCCGAGGAAAAAATCCGCGACATTAAAACCTATAACCAGAAGATTCAGTCGGGCAGCAAAAAAGTTTCCGTTGAAGATGAGGATGGTAACACCCAGCAAGTTGAAGACGGCGCTATGCCATACATTGTTGTAGTGATCGACGAGCTCGCCGACCTCATGATGGTTGCAGCGCGTGACGTCGAGGCACTCATCGTACGCTTGGCACAAAAAGCCCGTGCCGTTGGTATCCACCTGGTGCTTGCGACGCAGCGTCCGAGCGTTGACGTCATTACTGGTCTGATCAAAGCTAACATTCCAGCACGTATCGCCTTTACGGTAGCATCGCAGATCGACTCTCGTACTATCCTTGATCAGATTGGGGCAGAGAAGCTCCTTGGCCAGGGTGACATGCTGATGCTGACACCAAGTATGAGCAAGCCAAAGCGTATCCAGGGTGCCTGGGTGATGGACGAAGAAGTCATTAAAATTACCGACCACCTACGTATGCAGTCTGCGCCGCAGTACAACGACGAGATCGTCTCGCAGCCCGTTCAGTTGAACGGCAAGGGCGGCGTCGTGATGGACTTTGACGGCGGCGGAGATGATGACATGTATAAAGATGCGCTCCGTGTTGTGGTTGAAAGCGGCAAGGCTTCTACATCGCTACTGCAACGTCGTCTGCGCATTGGTTATGCCCGCGCAGCCCGCATCATTGAGCAAATGGAAGAGCAGGGTGTGATCGGTGCCGCCGATGGCTCCCGCCCGCGCGAAGTGCTTGTCAGCAACCTCGACGATCTTTCTTAAAAACATATTAGGCCATAAAGATTTATCCGTGATTTTATTTACATGACCCGATATACTCGGGGGAATAGATAACGACAGGAGAAAATCATGAAAAATACGGGCTTCGTTTTTATTAGCGGCGCAGGGCTTAGTGCATCAATTTGGGACGATGTCCGGGTCAAAATTGATGCCCCGACACTTGCGATCGAGGCGCCCGAGCGCGGCAGTAAGGCGGCACTGAAGCTGACGTTTAAGGACTACGTCGATGAGGCGATGAATCAGATCGAAGCGTTTCCGCCTAAAAAGATTATTCTCGTTGGCCATTCGATTGGCGGCGTGGTTATGATGCAGCTGGCGCAGCTTTTAGGTAAGCGCGTCATCGGCATCATAGGAGCAGGGGCGACTATTCCGCGTCCCGGTGAGTCGTTTTTGTCGTGCTTGCCACAGCCACAGCGCACAGTACTTGGGTTGGTAATGCGCCTCGCAGGAACGGCAGTGCCGGAATCATCTATTCGCAAAAGCCTTTGTAGCAGCCTTACAACCGAGCAATCCGATGTAATCGTAAAGAACTTCACGCCCGAGGCTCGCGCGCTGTATACGACGGGTATCTCGGGCAAGCCCTATACGGGCAAGGCGCATTATGTCGTACTGACGGATGATCGTGAATTTACGGCCGATTTCCAGCGTTCGATGGCGGAGCGCTTAAATGCCAAAACGACCGAGATCCACGGCGGGCACTTATCGATGATTAACCATGCGGACGAGGTAGCCAAAACTGTCGCGGCATTTGCTGCCGACCTCTAGCTTTTTCCACAGTTATTGTGTATAATTACTACTGTTATTAACTCGGCTTGCATGATTAGTGCAAGCATCCAATAGGATTCCAGAGGAGGAACACTATGAAGGAATACGAACTAACCGTTCTTATCCACCCGGACCTCGAGGTTGACCTCGATGCTCCACTCGCGAAAGTTCGCGATATTATCACCAACGCTGGCGGTGAAATTACCAGCGAAGACAACTGGGGTAAAAAGAAGCTTGCGTACCGCATCAACCGTGAAGACTTCGCCGTTTATGTGTACATGGACGTCAAACTTCCAGCAGACGCACCGCTGAAGATCAGCAACACGCTGAACATCACTGACGAAGTACTGCGCTACTTGCTTGTCACGGTAGACGAAAAGGGACGCAAAGCCCTCGAAGAAGCAAAAGCGAACGCTAAGACTAGCGAAACTAACGAAGAATAGGGGAAACATCCATGGCTAAGAGCATCAACCAAGTAATCCTGATGGGGCGTCTTACGCGCGACCCTGAAGTCCGGACGACAACGACCGGCAAGACTATCACTAGCTTCAGCATTGCGGTTGATCGCGGCGGCCAGGAAGACCAGGCTGACTTTTTCGACGTTACCGCGTGGGAAAAGCTCGGCGAGCTGGTGAGCCAGTATCTGTCAAAGGGACGCCGCTGCCTCGTGCAGGGACGCCTTCGCCAGGACAGTTGGGACGACAAGGAAACCGGTAAAAAGCGCAGCAAGGTAGAAGTTGTTGCGACCGACGTTACCTTCCTTGACGGCCCTAACGGCGGCGACAACGCCGGCGGAGCAGGTGGCTACCAGCAAAGCGGCCCTTCTTCTAACAAGAAATCTAACGACGTGGTTATCGAAGACATCGACGATAAACCAATCGACCTAAGCGAAATTCCATTTTAATAACTTCTTAAGAAAGGAGAGTCTCAAGGGAAAAGAGCAGCTCGACGAATGAATTTACTTCATTCTCGGCGCGATGAGAAAAACCGCAGGTTTGTCTCATAAGCCCCTTGGGCGAAATAGTTATGACAAAGCGATTCAAGAAAGACACTCCAGTATACTTTGACTACAAAGACGTCAAAACACTGCAGCGTTTCATCAACGTATACGGCCAAATCGAGCCAATCTCAAAGACCGGCCTGTCTGCAAAGCAGCAGCGCCAGCTCGCAGTAGCTATCAAGCGTGCACGTCACCTTGCACTGCTTCCATTCGTTACATCTAACTAGTTTAGAGAACTCTGCAGCGCACCGAACCTGGTGCGCTGCCAAGCATTTCTAAACAATAAACCATAGGAGAAATCATGTACCAGCCAACTGATCTTAAAAAGGGTACCGTTTGCCAGATTGACGGCAAGCCATACCGCGTTACCGAATATTCCCAAAAAGTTATGGGCCGTGGCGGTAGTATTGTTAACGTTAAGCTTAAAAACCTTATCGATGGCAGTGTTATTCCTAAGACCTTTAAGGGTCAGGACAAGATCGAGCGTGCGGAAGTATCGAACAAGACCGTTCAGTATCTTTACAGCGATGGCACCGACTTCTTCTTTATGGATCCAGAGACGTTCGAGCAGTTCCAGCTGCCTGCCGACACCGTTGATACGGCAGCGAACTACCTTAAAGAGGGCGATAGCCTGAATCTGCAGTTCTTTGGCGAGCGCGTAATCAATGTTGAGCTTCCGAAGAATCTTTACCTAGAAGTTACCTACGCAGAAGATGTCGTAAAGGGTGACACGACCAGCAGCGTTCTGAAGGACGCGACGCTTGAGACTGGCCTTACGATCAAAGTTCCTGCCTTTATTAAGACCGGTGACGTCATTTCGGTTGATACCGCGACCGGTGAATACCGCGAACGCAAGAAATAGTATCCCGCTAGTGGTAAAATAGATCCATGAAGACGCCTAAGCGCCAAGTATTGGTGCGCGCATGGATCATCAGACATCAAAAACTACTGAAAATAACGGCAGGTGTCTTTGTTGCTGCGGTCATAGGGGTGCAGTTGTGGTATCCGCAAAAACAAGGCCTGCCATTTGCGCGCCTTGCTGGCGAGTCGGTCGCGCGCGTGCCGCATAACGACATCGCGGCGTCGATCCAAAAGAAGTTTCTTGGCGCCAACGTTGAGCTCAAAGCCGGCAGCAAAACAGAGAAAATCAGCCTGATAAAAACGGGCGCCACACCAAATACCGATCGCATGGTGGAGCGGCTGACGGACTATCCGTTATGGCAGCGCCTAGTACCGTTCTCATTGCTTGTAAAACAGCCGAATGTCGAGACGTTGGATGTTTATTTTGACCAGCCACAGCTCGAGAAGGCTGCTACCGAGCTAGCAAAAAAATTGCTAAAGCCCGCCGAGGATGCGCGTCTTGCGATTGAAAAAGGCGAACTCGTCGTGACAGATGCGAGGCCAGGGGCAAGCGTCGACGAAAAAGAAGTCATGTCGCAGTTATCGACGGCAAAGTTTGCCTTCGGTCAGTCGGATATTGCGCTCAGCACAAAAAAGATCGAGCCAAAGCGCAGTGACGGTGACATTGCTCCAGTGCGCCAGCAAGCGGAGACGGCGATCGCGCGTAAAATATCCATCAGCGGCCCAGCAGGGCAAACGTTCGAACCCGACGCGCATATGATCGCCTCCTGGTTGACGATCCAAACACTGGAGAACGGTTCTGTGCAGTTGACGATTGATGACGGCAGGGTGGCCGCATACGTGGAAGACCTGAACAATAAAGTAAAAACCGACCCGGGCGTGACGAACGTGAATCTGCTTGACGGCCAGGAGACGGCACGGCAAGACGGCAGCCAGGGCCAGGAAATCGTAACGAGCGAGCTCATCGACGGATTAAAACACGCCGTCATGGATCAGGCTGCATCGCGTGAATTAACGATAAAAATGCAGCCGGTCGCATCGGCTATTGTGAACAACCGTCGCTATAGTTCCAGTCAAAAAGGACTTCAGGCGTACGTTGATTATGTCACGAGCATTCAAGACGTGCATATTTCGCTGACGCAGCTCGATGGTGAGCGTTGGGTTGCAAATGGCCGGGCGGGGGACAGTATGCCGTCAGCGAGTACCTACAAGCTGTTTGTCTCCCTGGTGCTTTTTGACAAGATCAACAAGGGTGAGATTCACTGGGGTGATTCTATGCTCGATACGACCGTGGAGGGGTGTTTCGAGCGGACTATCGTCCCATCAACTAATCCCTGCGCCGAAAGTTGGATTGCGCAGTTTGGCCGCCAGTATATAAATGATTTTGCCTATGCCCGCGGATTCAGTCAGGCGACGTCGTTTACGGCGCATCCAGCAAACCACACATCGGCCGCCGACCTTGCTAAATATATGATCGGACTTAACGACGGCACCCTGGTGAGCGGGACAAACCGTGATATACTACTGGAAAAGATGGGCCGGCAATTGTACCGCTATGGTATTCCCACCGGCACGGCGGGGTGGGCCCAAGATAAGGTCGGATTTTTGTGGGATTACGTCCACGATGCGGCTATTGTTCACCATCCAAAGGGTACCTATGTTGTTGCGATTATGACGCGCGGTCAATCGTATGCCCGTATTGCCCAAATTACCAGAGAACTCGAGAGGATAATGTACCCCTGATGACAAAACAACGATTAGACATCGAGCTTACAGCCCGCGGGCTTACGAGCAGTCGTTCGCAGGCCGAGAGCTGGGTTAAACTTGGCAAAGTGACAGTAAACGGCAAGACAGTTACGAAGCCAGGGCATTTTGTGCCGGTCGACGCCGAGATCAAGCTGAACGCCAAGGAGCAATATGTCAGCCGCGCCGGGTTGAAGCTCGCGAGTGTCGCAGAGATGCTTCATCTTGATTTTGAAGGCAAGACGGTGCTTGATGTCGGCAGCAGCACGGGTGGTTTTACGGATTACGCGTTGCGCCGCGGTGCTAAAAAAGTGTATGCAGTTGATGTCGGAACAGATCAGTTACATCCGAGTCTTCGGGCTAATCCGCTCGTGGAGCTGCACGAAAAAACAGACATTCGTGATTTTTATCTGGAGGATGACAAGCCAGGTATTATCGTTATGGACGTCTCGTTTATCTCGCTGCGCGAAATTCTGCCGCACCTTGCTAAAAACCTCAGCGGTCCGAACACGCTCATTGCAGCAATGTTAAAACCGCAGTTCGAGGCGCAGCGCGGACAGCTCGGCAGTAGTGGTGTGATTAAAAATGACACGGTTCGCCGACAAATCCTCAAAGACTTTGAGGCGTGGGTGCGGCCGCACTTTATGATTGTCGATAAAGCCGACAGCGACGTACATGGCGCACGCGGCAACAAAGAACGCTTTTATCTTCTAAAACCTGTCGTTAAAAAGTAGCTTTTGGCGATAACTAATCCGCTCGTGCTATAATGAAGACACTTGTTAATCTGCTAGCGGCAAGCCTTTTATTACACGTATCAAAGAAAAGGGGAGCGCTAATGAGTGTTCAAAAGAGAGCAGTCGCAGTACTTGTAGCAATGTTTGCCGTAGTGGGAGGTGTTTCATACACAGCTTCGGCCACAACAGAACCAACCGACGTAACGGTATCGTCCGAAGTAATGGCAGTCGATGCCGTTGATGATGTCGCGAAGGTAGATCAAGAATCCACGGTTAATGTCAACGTGCTTGGCAACGATCTGGGTACCAACCGCAAAGTCACAAACTTTACACAGCCGGCAAACGGTGAAGTGAAAAAATCACCTGAGGGCGGTCTTCGTTACACGCCAAACTCCGGCTACAAAGGTTTGGATAACTTTTCGTACACTATCTCTGACGGAAAAGCATCAGATACCGCAATGGTAACAGTCACGGTCGACCCAGTCGACAACCCATGCCAGTCTAACCTCAACGGCTTGACTGGAACGGTGTCGTTCGACAAGATTCACCGCACAGTAACGTACAAGGTAGTATTGCCGCACCCAACGTGTAGCCCAGCTACGCTCGAGGGTGACACGTACATGCTGCCACGTTCGTACGACCGTTCAGGTGAGTTTAACGAATCGGCAACGCCAGCTCGTTACAACGACAGCGCACGTTCTGACATTACTATCCCACGCGGATACCGAATTGCTCAGACCACAAAGCGCGTTGACACTTCGTTTAAGAACAAGTGGGTAATGGGTGTCGTTTATAATGGCGAGCGCCAAGACGTCGCAAACATGCCTGGTATTGAAGGCACGGTTGCAAGTGAAGTTGAAATGCTTCCACGCGTTCACATGCGCGGTCACGGCTACGGTCACCATCGCTGGTAATCTAAAGACAAAAATGTAAAAAAATCCCCACAGTTTCGGCTGTGGGGATTTGATCTAGACGTTAAAGCGGAACTCGACGACATCTCCCGGTTGCATGATGTACTCTTTGCCTTCGGTGCGCATTTTGCCGGCTGATTTGGCAGCTGTTTCTGAGCCGGCGGCAATAAGATCATCAAAGTCGACAACTTGCGCCGCGATGAAGCCACGTTCAAAGTCGGTATGAATCACCCCGGCGGCTTGCGGAGCGGTTGCTCCTTGTTTGATAGTCCAGGCGCGCACCTCTTTTGGACCGGCGGTCAGGTAGCTCTGCAAGCCAAGTGTTTCGTAGGCGGCGTGAATCATTTGGTTGAGCCCGGTCTCCCGTACGCCGTAACTCTCGAGGAGCTCTTTGGCATCGGTTTCGCTAAGGCCTTTTAGTTCTTCCTCTAGTTTCGCGCATACAAAAATTGCACGGTTTGGCGCGACGAGTTTGGTAAGCTCGTCTTTTTTGGCGTCATCGGAAAGTGTGTCTTCATCGACGTTAAATGCATAAATAACTGGTTTTGCTGTTAGTAGATGTAGGTCGGCGATATGCTCGTGATCGAGTGAGGGCAGGGCGGAGAGCGGTGTGCCGGCTTCGAGATGGCGCTTGAGTGACTCAAGGTATGTGGCCGTTTCGCGAAGGGCTGGTCTGGCTTTTGCTTCTTTGGCGACTTTAGGTAAGCGGGCGTCAATCGTTTGAAGGTCGGCGAGAATTAGCTCGGTATTAATAATCTCGATGTCATCTGCCGGGTGAACTCGGTCGGCAACGTGAACAATATCGTTGTTCTCGAACGCACGCACAATGTGAACGATTGCGTCGCACTGGCGAATATTCGCAAGGAACTTATTACCGAGACCTTCACCTTTAGAGGCACCGGCGACTAATCCGGCGATGTCGACAAAAGTGACGGTAGCGGGCAGAATTTTTTGGGATCCATACAGATCGGCCAGCTTGTTTAAACGAGGGTCAGGCACGGGAACAATCCCTGTGTTCGGCTCGATGGTGGCAAACGGGTAATTCGCCGCCAAGATATCATTATTGGTCAGCGCGTTAAAAAGGGTAGACTTGCCGACGTTTGGCAGGCCGACGATTCCGATAGATAGACTCATATCTATCATTCTAACAGATTACGAACAGGGAAAGAAGTGGCGTAATCTGGTTGCCTCGGGGTTTACGCTTATGCTACTATAGCCGTATCGATATAACGTAGGGGCATCTGCTAGCAAATGAAAAATATAAAAAACCCGAAACGCTTAATCATCCTGGCTATTATAGTTATCGTCATTATTATAGCTGGTACGGCAACGGCACTTATCTTAAGCCAGCCAAAATCTTCTGACACGTCATCATCCGGCCAGAATGGACAGCAAACAAAGCAGCTCGAGCGTAAACCGTCGGAAAAGAAGGCGGACAGTGCTGATAAATTGGCGCTTGAAGGAAATGTCGAGGGTGGCGTAAAAGAACTAGACGCTGCTATTAGGGATACGGATAGCGATGAGGATAAATTTGTTTACTATTCCCGAAAGGCGACGCTTCTTTATAACAATGGGGACTTGGCAGGCGCGCTGCCTCCCGCTGTGAGTGCATATCAACTTAAGGAGACATCGGACAGTGCGGCATTCGTTGGCCAAATCGCCCGCGAAAAAGGTGATAGGCCGATGGCCCTTGATTATTACCGTAAGGCGATTCAGCATATCGATCCATCTAAACCTCTTGCAGCTGAAGATAAAAAATACTACGAAAGCGTTGTCGCCGACCTTGAGGCAGGGCGCTGATTATGAGTAAAGCTGTCGAATTTTTTCGTTCACTCCGACCGTTTCATTATGTATTGTTTGCACTCGCAGCCATAGGGTCGTTTACAGTAACATACCACCAGGTGGCAATGGCCGACTGTTATGGGGGAACCGTGCACGGCAGAGGCTGTTACAGGGGGTACTTCACTAACGTTGCCGATTACGGTGGAACGAACGTTCTTCCGGAAATCAGCGGCGGCCTAGCGATTCCAACCAGCATTAACAGCGCGCCGGAACTCTATAACTTATTGATCGCTGCGTATAACAGCGGCAATAATCAGCGCGAAACGGGTGCGGCATTTATTTATAACACGATGATGGGACTCGACGGACCAGGAACCGGACGGACGGTTACTCCTGCCGAGTGGCAAGAACTTCGTGACAGGCTGTACGCGCTTGATGCCGCCGGTAAGATCTTGTGGACAGGCAACGTTAGTAACTCTATCAACAGCTACTACCAGGGAGTTGACGCAGGGTTTGCGAACGACGGTACTAACAATGACGACGCGTTTTATGAAGATTACAAAAACGAAGCCGGCATCCGTATTCTCGACTACAACAACAATATGGCGTACCAGATCCTTCGCCGTTGTGCCAACCCGATGGGTGATGCACCGGGTATTCCTGAACAGCAGAATTATACGCTAACGCCACAGGTCAATTCGGTTACCCCTGACGAAATTGAAGCAGGATCCGAAGTCGACGTAAGGACGAGTGTGATTGATGCAGGTGATGTTGCCAGTGCTTCAACAAGGTGGGAAATCACTAAAATAGTTGTTCAGCCGGGTGCTGCTATTCCGCACAACGTTGCGGGCGGCACAATATCTGGTACGGCGCCATGCCAAAGCGGCGGCGGTGCAGCGTCAGGCAATCATTTCCAGGGGGCAGGGGCCACTTGTGACTATGTGACGGGCGGGGATCGTACGTTTAATTTAGGAACTACTTCACTTCTTGCGAATGACGTTAACGTCGGAGATGTGCCGGCAGGGACGCGAGTTTGTTTTGCACTGTCGGTTCGACCACGTTCTAATACGGATGGGAACTGGGCACACTCACGACCTCTTTGCGCGATCATCAGTAAAAAGCCAAAGCTGCAAGTGTGGGGCGGGGATATATCCGTACGCGGTGACGTAGAGACGGCGACCAGCCGAAAAGACTTAGGTGGAATGAAGACATTCGGCAGCTGGGTCGAGTATGGTCTGCTTGCGATCGGCCAAAACCGCGGTATGGCATCGGGCTCAGGACTTAATGGCGGCCATGACGGAGCCGTCGATCAATGGAACAAGCTCACTTTTGCAAATATCGACAACAGTGGCGCGAACAGTTACGGGTATTATAGTCTGCCGATACGACCGGCACTTTCCGGGCAGTTTATCAACAATCCATCGAGCGGAGCTCCGGGTGCTAACTTGGGCTCACTGAACAGCGGAACGTACAAGGGTGCGAACGCGACTATCTCGGCAAGTGATGTCGGGCAGGACGGCTCGGGCAAAGGTAAGACGATCATTATCGTAGCCACAGGCACGGTGACTATTAACGGCAATATTACTTACAAGGGTCCTGGCGGTAGCGATAACTTTACGAATGCCGATCAATTGCCACAGGTGATTATTATTGCTAACGCCATCAATATTACCGGTGGGGTTAACCGCATTGACGCGTGGTTGCTAACGACCGGGACGAATGGCACGATTAATACGTGCTCTGATGTGGCAACGAATGCACCACTGACAATCGATATTTGTTCGGGACCGTTGACGGTAAACGGCCCGATTGAAACAGCACATCTGTACCTGCGTCGTACGGCAGGCTCCGGAACTGGCTCAGCCAGCGGTGATCCTGCTGAGACATTCAACCTTCGTGGCGACGCCTACGTTTGGGCTCGAAACCGCGAAGGTGAAGCGGGCAAAGCGCAGACTGTCTATTCGGTAGAGCTGCCTCCACGATTCTAGCTTTTGTATCTGTAAAATCGCTTATGCTGTGCTACTATAAAGGTAACGAATAACCAAAAGGACTTTATTTTGGATAGCAAACAGCGAAAAACGCCTGTTGGTGGCGCCCGTGTCATGCGGAAAAACCAATGGCGAATTGTTATTTTTCTTGTGGCTGCACTTGTCATATTGACGGCTGGTCTCGTGGTCTTAAAGGAAAAGACGAAGCAAGAAAAACAAAGTTCAACGCATGCGATGACGGTAGCTTCTGTGTGCGATGAGTCAGTGCTTAAAAATGCTGCACATGCGCTTGAGCGGGGCGACGCTGAGGAGATGGCTCGTGTCAGTTCGGATATCAAAAACCATAATGAATACTCGATCGACCCGAATTGTCTCTATGTACTGGTAAAAAATGCGATTTTGCGTGGTGATGCGCAGGAGGGTGGGCGGTATTTTCGTTTGCTCGAGGGTGTATATGATGCTGACAGGGGACTCGCCGTGGTATTGCAGGACGTCGCATCCGTGGACGCGCTCCGCGACGAGCTGGCGCGACTGGCTGCTTTGTAGGCATCGTGGATTTGACAGAGTTTGCAAAAGCCCTTGCCATCCTTGATGCCGCTTATGTATAATGAAGGGCAATATGGCATTATTAAAAGGCGTGGGCGACTTCTTTGCACTGGATATCGGTACCAATGCGGTACGGGTGGTGCAACTTGCTGAGAGCGGCCAGGATACTTGGTCGTTGCTTCATTATGGTTACGCGCCGGTCGATTTAAAGACGACCAGTGCTAGTTCTAAGGAATCCGAACGCCGACTTGGCGAGATTATCATGACTGCCGTAGGGCAGAGCGGTATTAAGACGAAGAACGTTGCTATCGGTTTACCGTCTCAAAAAACATTCACTACCGTTATTGATGTGCCGGTCATGGCCGAAGCCGAGCTTCGCAGTACGATCAAATACCAGATCGATCAGTATATTCCTATGGCTATCGACGAGGCTAAGGTCGATTGGGTGCTCCTTGGTCAGTCTGCGCACAACCCGCAGCAACAAGAAGTGCTTCTTGCGAGTACAGCCAATAGCTATGCGGAAGAGCGCCTTGAGTTTATCGAAGGACTTGGTCTTAACGTGATCGCCGCAGAACCAGATCCTATCGCGATGGTCCGTGCGCTGCTTCCTGCGGGAATTCAGGATGCACGACTGGTGATTGATGTAGGCGAGTTATCAACGAACCTGGTAGTGACCTACAACGACGCACCGCGTCTTGTTCGCACGATTCCGACCGGTCTTCACTCGCTCGTAAAAGCGGCTGTTCAGAACCTGAACGTTCAGGATGATCAAGCGCGTCAGTTTATTTTGAAGTTCGGACTTGCGCCTGATCGTCTGGAAGGACAAGTCTACCACGCCGTTGAGAGTGTGCTTGAAGGCTTCGCTGCAGAACTTGTTAAATCTATTAAATTCTTTCAGACACGTTATCCTAATACGCCCGTAGGCGGCATCTTCCTTTCGGGCTACGCAAGCGTTGTTCCTAAATTCGGCGACTATGTTACCGCAAAAACCGGCGTTTCATCCGTAGCGTCTAACCCATGGCAAAAGGTCAAGGTGGGGCAGGCTGACCAGCAGCAGCTCGCGGCTATCGCCACTGAATTTTCAGTAGCGGTTGGCTTGGCGCAGAGGGGTAACAAGTAATGATTGAGATTAACCTTGTCCCTGATGTAAAGCAAGAGCTTCTCAAAGCGCAGCGCGTGCGCGCAAGCGTTATTTCGATTGCGATTATCGTCGGAATCGGTGCGGTTGGTGTGGTTGTGCTGCTTGCTATCTGGGTATTTGCCGTACAGACAGCCCGTGACGTCCTGACAGATAACACTATCAAGAACGAAAGCCAGAAACTTGCCAGCGTAGAGGATATTTCAAACACGCTAACCATTCAAAACCAGCTTACAAAATTGCCGGGTCTTCACGACGATAAAAATATCGATTCACGTATCTTTGAAATCTTAAACACGATCAATCCGCCGGAGCCAAACAACGTTGCGATCACAAGCTTGGCGCTCGACTCGGAGGAGAACACGATCAAAATCGAGGCTCAGGCGCCAAACGGCTATCCGGCTCTCGAGGTCTTTAAAAAGACAATTGATGCAACGACATTCGACTTTACTGACAATGGTTCACGAAAAACGGTTGAACTTGCGAGTGAGATGTCTGACAGTGACCGAAGCTACGGAGAAGATGCCTCGGGTGCTAAGGTGCTCCGATTTACGCTAACGTTCAAATATCCGGCAGAACTCTTTGCTCGAACATCACGTGACGCGCGCATCGTGGCACCGAACAAAACGAACGTAACCGACTCATTCCTGGGCGTTCCAACGAGTTTGTTTACGCAAAAAGCTGACGACGCATCGGGGGATAACTAATCATGGCATCACAAGACACAGCACTACGGAAGCGACAGCAGATCGCAAATGCGAACCGCATGATGTTCGCATGGGTAGCCGGAATCTCGGCATTGGTGGGAATTGCCATTGTTGCATCCGTCTTCTTGCTTCAAAAGGCATGGTTCAACGAAAAAGTACTGGCCGAAAAATCAAAGACCGCATCGACACTCGTTAGGAACAACGAGGTCGTAGGTGAGCTGAAGGATCAAGTCCGTGTGCTTAACACGAGCGAGGCACTAAAAGAAGCAATGCTCGACGGCGAAACGCAACCGGTGCAGGTGGTGCTTGACGCATTGCCTTCAGAGGCAAACTCTTCGGCGCTCGGCGCATCTCTCCAGGAAAAGTTCCTTACAAGCGAAGGCCTGACGCTTGAAGCTCTTGCGGTTGATCCGGTACAAGGCGTCGAGTCGCAGGACGACGAAAGTGTTCAGGATGCATCCGCTGACACCGAGGTGGGTGAGAATATCATTAACTTCCGTTTTGCGGTCAGCACTGATGCAAATAATGCGAGTGCCCTAAAAGAGCTTCTGCAGCGGCTTGAGCGTTCGATCCGCCCGATCGATCTTACCTCGCTAAGTATCGAGACCCAGGGCAACAGGTTAATCCTAGAAGTTGACGGCTACTCAT
>DASUVJ010000029.1:0-5950 GCA_036378995.1 Saccharimonadales bacterium (SeqCode) | reverse complement strand
GTGCGCTCCGCCCCAGGCCATCCTTCCCAATGGCAAGCCCATGACAAGCAGCAGCTGAAAAACACTTAGGTTGAGTAATATAAAAGCTGCTAAAATTGCCACCCACTCGATCATCTAAAATTTCCTTTCATGTTTACTTACGCAGAATCTTTTCCATCGGCTTGCCCTTTGCGAGTTCGTCGATCAATTTATCTAGGTAGCGAAGCTCCTGCATGGTCGGCTCTTTGATTTCTTCTACACGAACCCCACAGATCATACCCGTAATAAGACGACGGGATGGATTCATTTTTGGCGCATCGCTATAAAAATGCTCAAAATCCGTGCCCTTTTTTATTTCCTCTTCCAACTGCGGCTGACTATATCCGGTTAGCCAGTGAATAATCTGGTCGACCTCTTGTTTCGTGCGGCCTTTTCTCTCCGCTTTTTGAACGTACATTGGATACACGCTTGCAAAGCTTACGCCATAAATTCGGGGTTTCATATTCTCATAATAGCAAAAGGCTCCCCGAAGGAAGCCTAATTGCGAATAATTTCATGGAGGGCCAGGTGGGGCTTGAACCCACGACACCCTGCTTAAGAGGCAGGTGCTCTAACCAGCTGAGCTACTGGCCCGTGTCGAACTCCTAAGACTATAGCAAAAAAGAGGCTTTTTGTAAACAGTTTACCGCCGTTATTGGCGCTTTAGCTTCCGCCGGATCGCATTTGCTACCCACGCAATACAGCCGAAGAATCCACCAATAATCAGACCCGTGAGCACACTGCTCATAACGGCTGCGGTGCGAAGAATAATTTGTTCGACCGATGGATCGAGCGTTATCGACATATCGATATTAGCCGTTTTGATCGCCGAATCCCACAGTAACTGGTGCGTCAGTGCAAGCAAACCGCCGAATACTCCACCAACCACAAGAAAGTCCTTTAGCGGCGTACTTGATTTGCGAGCAACCGCGACAACAAACCAGATAAGATACGGCACTGTTGCCAGGGCTTTATATGGTGCCGAGTTTAAATCCGCCAGGTGAAGGTCATGGATGATGACACGCGGGACGGCCAATGCGGCAAGGATAAAAATAATGTAAAACGGCAAGTCTGTCTTAAATAAATTACGCAGCTTTTTTGCCATTTCCCACCCCTTATTTATTACAGTTCGTCTTGTTTGCTTGTGATGAACTTGCCCCACTGACGGATCAAATGAAGTACCGTTTTAAGTGGCAGTTCGATCAGCATGTCCAGGACCATAGCAACAATATTTACCTTAGAGTATTTTTCGCTCATCCAGCGGCCAACGACAACGAACGGGATATAGAGGAAATCGCGCACCATAGTAACACCGTCCTGCTGGCCCTCTACAACTTCAAGTTCGCGGATTTGTCGTGACAAACGGAAGCCAAGGAAGCTCGCCGTCGAGAGGAACACGAAGAAGATAAGCAGGTGCAGGAACGAGAATCCAATATTGATCAGGCCGAACGCCGCACCACCGAAGATGGCAATAAACAGCGCACCGTAGACAACATTGAACGCCAAGCCAAAACCACGACTTGAGCGGTACGAGAATGTCACCGCCTGGTTTTCGCCGTAAAGCAGATTGTCGATCGTGTCGGTCAGTGCACGGGTGTTCGCCGCACCAGGCAAGCTAAGCGTAAAGCGCAGCAGTACCATGTATACCGGTGGGAATAAGAGGTTAACGGCAAGCGGCAGCCATAAAATAGCCCCGTGAGCCCAATAATCGTACGGAACTTCGATCGATACGCCGATCAAGAATTTGGTGATGATCAGGAAGATAACACTCTTGATGATTCCCTTGTTAATCCTTTTATCGATACGGGAATACTCGTTGACGATCTGCTTCTCGTAGGCAACTAAAAACTGCTCGCGCGAACCAAGAAGCTGGCTAAGATCTTCATTTTCGTCGATAAGGCGCCACAAAATACGCAGCGGAGCGCCCTGGCGGTTAACGATACGGTAAACTTTATCGGTCGTTGAAGAATCGAGGATTCCATCGATCATTTCGTTAGTCTGGGCGTAAGCCGGCGTTGACGGCGTTTGCTGGTACCGATGAAGCAGCGCGGCACGAATCGTTGCTGGGTCGGATTTTAGAAGAGCGCGGTGAACAGCGACAAATAATCCGAGCTCATACTCCTGGCGTGCCTGGCCAAAAAGACGCTCCTGGTCGATGACCTGCAAAAAGTAATCGTAAGAAAACTGCGTAAAGACATCGCGGCGGACATCACTTGAAAGCAATTTTTCGATTTCTACCGCTAAGACATCCAGCGCCCAAGCGTCTTTGCTAAAGGTTTCGTGAGCAGTAAAGTATTCGCTCGCGAGCTCGTTGATGCGCTTTACCGTAGCGGTTGCGACAGTGTCGTTTTCTAGGTAGCCGGCAAGCGTCAGCTCAATAATAAGTTCGTCACCGACGTTAGCGATTCGCGCTTTATCGCGTGATAAAAAGACTCGTTTGTAAAAACGGTGAACGGCACGTTGCAATAACAGGTGCTCTTCAGTGTATTCAGCTGCGTTTCGCAGCTGCTCGTAGGCAAATGTCAGTGTCCCGCCCGCCCCGGAGACATGAACTTTTTCGCTGGTTTCTAAGGCCGCGTCTGCGAGCTTTGACCGCGTAACTGCGGCGTCGAGCGCTGCGGCGAATTGACGTCCGAGGGGGTTAAGGATACTACTCATATATAATTATTAACTCATGGTACACCCGGCAAGATTCGAACTTGCGACACCTGGTTCCGAAGACCAGTGCTCTAATCCGCTGAGCTACGGGTGCATAAATAACTCTGGTTTATTATACCACCTATTCTGCAAAGAACCACCGCAGATTATCTTTATACGAAAAGTCCCCGGCGGACCGGCGGGAGGAGACAGGATCGTCTCACTCACCGCCGGCCGCGCAGGGGGCTCTCCTTCTTGCTTGTCGACTTACACGATCGGCGCCTTGCAGAGCGCCTGAACCTCCTGGGAGTTGTTGTCCGGCGTGTGCTTGAGCGACGTGACGACCGGACGGCCGAAGAGGAGGTGTCGCTCCACCTCGGCCGTCACCCGGCCGTAGCCGTACTCGTTGAGCCGGTCACCGGCGTAGAACTGGTCGCTCGCCTTCTGGGTGAACTCGTACTCCGTGCCGTCCAGCGCCTTGTAGATCTGGACGTCGAGGCTCTGGCCCGGCCCGCAGATGGTGATCACCCGAGAGGTGGTACCGAACTGCGCGTAGGCGAGCCCCAGCACGATCACTGAGACTGCACAGAGGACCACGAGCGGCTTCACGAGGAAGTGGCGGACGTCGTAGAGGTTGAGCGGCGTACGGACGCCGTCCCAGATCCACACTGCCGCCGCCCCCATGATCACTACAGGAAGCGCCCCCCACCAGCCGAGCACCCAGAGGAACCCGATGGCGAGAGCCACCAGAACCGGCCCGGTGAGCGCCCATGCGAGGCGCGACCGACCCCTTGCCTTGCTCCGCTCGATCTGAGCGGCTTGGGTCTCTGCCGCTTCGCGCTTCTCGCGGTCCGCCTTCTGACGGGCCTCGTGGTCGCACTTTTCTTGCAGGGCGGCGTACAGGTTTTCTGCGGTCACCGGAGCGATCTCACTCGGAGCCCAGAACGTCACCGGGAAGTACAGGACCTCCCGGTCAGTCTCGACGTAGCCGATGATCATGACCTCGCCGGTAGCGAAGCGCTGTCGGACGATGAAGCCATCGAAGCAGTCGTGCCTGATGGCTTCCCTCAGGCGCAGGAGAGCACCATCGGTGATCTCGCTGGCGAACTCGGACTTGGTGTCGTAGGGCAGGTGGGCGTACCAGAGCTCGCGCTCCTCCTTGGTGAAGAGGTTGTACTTGCGCCTGGCCGTTTCTTCGTTTGCGCGACGACGGTAGTGCTCGGCGATCCGGGAGATCCCCGTCTTGTCGAGGACGTCGGCGCGCTGTCGAAGGGTGGTCGCGTGCACCGGCTTGTCACCGTACAGCAAGCTACTGCTCGGGTCGCTGCCGATGGGGCCGACCATGTATGTCGTGCGTGAAGGAGCTTCCACTGAATCTACTCCCGAGAGAGGACTGATGGACTTATCTATATTTTAACATAAATCCCTAATAAATTCAAGTATCGCAGGTGGCGCGTATTTTGGCATGGTGGATTATAATAAACTCAAATGGACATTCACACTAACATTCCGCTAAAAAATTACACGACCATGCAGCTTGGTGGTAAAGCCCGCTTCATGACCGACGTTCATAACGTTGATGAAGTAGCCGCCGTTTGCCGAAACGCCCGTTCGCAGCAACTCCCTATTTTTATCTTAGGTGGCGGCAGCAATGTCATCGTGCATGACGAAGGTTTTGACGGTATCGTCATTCGTAACCGCATTATGGGATTTAACGTCGAGAGCGAACAAAACGGACGCGCTACCATTAAAATCGGTGCCGGCGAAAACTGGGACGAGGTCGTCCGGCGAACCGTCGAGATGAACCTCTCGGGCATCGAAGCTATGTCCGCTATCCCCGGAACAGCTGGTGCCGCCCCTGTACAAAACGTGGGCGCCTACGGACAAGAAATTGCCGAGACCCTTGTTTCGGTAGAGACATACGACATCGAAACGGACCGCATGGTAGTACTGCAAAACGCCGACTGCGGTTTTTCGTACCGGCACAGTATTTTTAGAGGAGAAGCCGCTGGCCGCTATGTTATTACAGCGGTTACGTTAGAGCTTTACAAAACCCCTCCTCAGCCGCCGTTTTATAAAGCCGTTCAGGATTACTTTGACGCCAATAATATTACGATGTTTACGCCGCAAATCGTACGCGACGCTGTTACTGCCATTCGAACAGACAAACTGCCAGACCCAAAACTGCTCCCAAACACCGGATCCTTCTTCAAAAACGCTATTGTCGAAGATTGGCAGCTTGCCGACCTTAAAAAAGATTATCCGGATATTCCAACTTACGACATGCCAGACGGCCGCTTTAAAGTTCCGACAGGTTGGCTGATCGAACAGACAGGCCTTAAGGGTCAGACCCTACACGGTATGCGGGTACATGACAAAAACGCGCTCGTTCTTATTAACGAATCGGCCACAAGCTACGCCGATCTTGCTGCCGCCCGCGAAGAAATCATGGGCGCCGTGCGCGATAAGTTCCGGATCGCTATCGAACAAGAACCACTCGAAATCTAAGGCCTTGTCAGCCGGGGGCAAACCCCTTATGCTATACAATATGAAACGTCACGAAGGGTTCACGCTCATCGAGCTTCTAATTACGATCACGATCATGGTCATTCTACTTGGCCTGACTGTCGTTAACCTTCGCTCGTCGCAGGCCACCGCCCGTGACGAAGAACGCAAAACGGACGTTAACATTATTGCCCGCCATCTAGAGGTATTTTACGACTCCGGCACCGACGACGGAGCAACAGACGTACTTGCCCGCTATCCAAGCACCTCAGTTATGGATACAGAGGCCGAGGTAAAAGCCACACTACGCGATATCGACACCAAAGCGCTCCGTGCACCGGGCATTGCCGAAACCAGCTCCATGAGCCTGGGCGTCGCAGCAAATACCAGCGCCCAAAATCCAACGATCAACCAGTATATTTACCAGCCTGTCGATCGTGACGGCGTCCTGTGTACGGCCGAAACGGTAGATTGCCTTGGCTACACCCTTTATTACAAGCTAGAAGGCGACGCGGCCGTTCAAAAGATCACGAGTAAACACCAATGAGCATAAAACGTACGTTAGAATCCGGCTTCTCTGCAGTTGAACTGCTGATTACTTTATTTATTGCCGCCGCCTTTATTGCAACAGGTTATCAGCTTTACTCGATTATCATTGATGACGGCGGCGAAGCAAGGGCCAGGGCACGTGCCAGCAATATAGCCTATACTGCGCTGCGCCAATATTCCGCACAGGCGACCAATCCTTGCACCGTCTTCACTCCGTCCCCTACGCCGTCTATTCCCGCTG
>DASUVJ010000028.1:0-5328 GCA_036378995.1 Saccharimonadales bacterium (SeqCode) | reverse complement strand
CCGGCGCAATTAGATGCCTTCCGTGATAAATGGCGCATCGACCCAAAGGACGAAGTCATTGGCTTTGTTGGACGCCTGGGCGCTGAAAAAAACCTAGATATGTTGATTCCTGCGATGGAAATCGTTGCTAAAAAACGTCCGAAGGCTCGGCTGGTGTACGTAGGTGACTTTGATCATAAAGAAGTTCTTGAGGCGTCTGCGGCGGCATCAACCTGCCCTGATCGCATTACGTTTACAGGCGCGCTGCAGCGTGAGAAGCTAGGTGTTGCTTACGCGGCTATGGATGTATTTGTCTTCCCTTCGCTCACTGATACTCAGGGGTGGGTCGTTCACGAAGCGGCGCTCGCCGGTCTCCCGCTGGTATTGATCGATACGGAAGTTTCTGAGATTGTCGTACCCGGTGAAAATGGTATGTACGCTGGCAATACGCCCGAGGATATGGCGAAAGTTTTGATCGAGCTTCTCTCAAGTCCTAAGAAACGTGAAAGTTTTGGCAAAGAAAGCCAAAAGCTTGCCCGTCGCTTTACCGAAAGACGCCAAGTGAGCAAGTTGGCTAAACTCTACGAAGACGTCGTCGCTAATTACGACAAATAAATCTGTTAAAAACGAAAAGTGCGCCGGAGACCCCGGCGCACGATTCGTGCTCTATCCAGGGTTCCGGCGCGGAACCTTCGGTCAGGCGGCCGCCTTGCTCTCGTCGTCCTCGTTCTCGCTCTGCCACCAGGTGATGACGCGGCAGACATGCCGTCCCGGCTCGTTCTGCGTCTGCACGAGGATCTGGAGGTAGTCGACGGCCTCGACGATGGCCTTGTAGAGGGCCTCTTCCCTTCGGCGAAGCGTCGGGAAGAGCTGTAGCGCGATGCCGATGGCGCGTCGCTGGAGCAGCGAGGCATCCTCGTCGAGCTCCAGTGACGCGTAGGTGGTGTCGAGGATCTCCTCGTCGGACTCAGTGAGCAGTCGCATGATCTGGTGGGTCAGTGCGGCGGGCAGGTTCGGCATCGCCTCCTGAGCGGAACCGCTCATCTCGACGCGCAGCCCCTGCGGGTTGGTCTCGATCAGGGCGATGACCTGAGCGCGAACGACCTCACGCAGGGCCGAGGTACGGACGATGCTGAGGTTGCTAAGAAAGTTCAGGCGCATGGCAGCCTTCCGGTAGGTTCGGTGCGGAATGCACGTATGTACTATATTAACATAAAATACCTTAAAAAGCAAGTTCTGCTATACTCTACCAGAGATGATTGCAGATATTACAGTGACGGAGAAAAGCTTCGGTCCCAAGCTTTTGATGAGCGGGATCAAGTTTTCTATTGATGACGGCGAAAAAGTCGGTATTGTGGGGCGCAACGGTGTTGGCAAGTCTACCCTTTTTGGCATTCTTTCTGGAACAGATACGGATTTTACCGGTGACATTATCTACAAGCGCGGTACGGTAGTGGTGGCGACCGCCCAGGAACATCACGGCACAAAAGACCAGACTGTTTTGCAATACGTGCTCTCTGGTCTACCTGAATATCCCGAACTTAGCCATGTCGTCGAGACCTACCCTGAAACCATGGGTGACGACATGAACAAAATCAACGAATATACGGAGGCGCTCCAGCGCTTTGACGACAAAGGATTTTACCAGATCGAAGAACAGATCGAGCGTGAGCTGGATAATTTTCAGCTGACGGGTATCGCTCACCGCCCCTTCTCTACGTTATCTGGTGGTCAAAAACGCCTTGTCGAAGTCGTGAAGGTTATGCATTCGGACGCTCACCTGGCGCTTATCGACGAGCCGACAAACCACATGGACTATGTGGCAAAGGCACAGTTTATAGAGTGGATGCGTGGTGCGCGCGAAGCAATGCTGGTGATTACCCATGACCGTGACGTGCTGCGCGAAGTCGACCGTATTGTCGAGCTTAAAGACGGTGAAAGTGTCAGCTATAAAGGTAACTACGACGCGTATCTTAAGCAAAACGCCGTCAGTACCGGTAGTCAGATGAATGAGTTTGAGATGATCGAAAAGCGCATTGCCAATCTTAAGGTGAAGGTGTTAGATTACCAGCGACTTAAGGAAAAGTCCCGCAATCCAGGCACGATCCAAAAGTTCAAACGGCTCGAAGAAGTCAGTCGTAAAGAGTTAGCTGAACTCCAGGCAAAAGAAAAGCCGACGTTCTGGATTGATAAGGAATCGGCTGCGAATTTAAATTACAAAACGGCTGCTCAGTATGACAAGTTCAAGGCGAAAAATATCCGCATGAACCTAAAGAGCGAAGAGTCGCGCAGCAAGCATGTGCTTGTAAACGCAAAAGATCTTAGCCTGGGTTATGGTGAGAATCCTCTGTTTTCTGGCGTGAACATCGACCTGCGCGAGGGTGAGGCCATGGAGCTTCGCGGGCGAAACGGCGCCGGTAAGACGACGCTGATCAAGGCACTTTTAGGGTTTGGCATGAACGCGCCAGAGGCCTCTGATATCAAGAAGTTCAGTGGCGATATTATCCTGGATAAACAAATGCGCATCGGGATTTATGAACAAGAAGTCTCGCCGACCTACTTTGATTTGCCGCTGCAGGATGCTATTGAGCGTATGTACTTAGATCGTAATTTGCCGATTAGCACCACAAAAATCCGCGGGCTGATGAGCGACTATTTGTTTAACGAAGGTGACGGCAATATTCCCCTTTCAAAATTAAGCGGTGGACAAAAGGCTAGGTTTCAGCTGATTGCGATGCTTGCAAATGACCCGCAGCTGCTTATTTTGGACGAACCGACAAACCACCTTGATCTTCCGAGTATTGAGGAGTTGGAAACGGCGCTCGGTAAATACGCCGGAGCGGTGCTGTATGTGAGTCACGACGGTTACTTCCGCGACGCGCTTGGCGGCGAAGTGATTCAGGTCGGCGCGAAATAATCTGCAAACAAAAAACTCCGGAGATGCCGGAGTTTTTTTGTTTAGTGTTGATTAAGCTGTAACCAGACCTTTTTCTCGTACGAGAGAGTCGATTTTTGGTCGATCAAAACCTAATACAAGATCCCCGGCAATGTCGGTAACAGGAACGCCCTGGAAGTTGCCGCCGTTTTTCGCCATCAGTTCTTCGTAGGCTGCCTTGTCTTCTTCGACGTCCTTTTCAACGTACGCGACACCCAGACGGTCCAGGTACTGCTTTTCGGTCTTACAAAAAGCACACCAGGTCGTGCTGTAGATAATAACTTTTGCGTCATCTGAAGACTGCTGTTTTGTATTTTCGTCCATGATTCTCCCTCTTGCTTATACTATACATTGTACACTAAATAAAAAAGTATATCCAGGCTCGTCGGGCGGATGCTATAGTAGAATCATGAAGATTATGCTTGCCCGACAAGGGTTCGCGCTACCGACCGTTTTGATCGCTTCGATTATCATGCTGATCGTCCTGCTTTCGGCTGCTACGGCCTCCTCTAGTATTCGGTCGTCTCTTAATGCCCAGTATTATAACCAGCTTGCCCGTGAAGCTGCAGAATCCGGCATGGCCCGGGCAAGCGACTGTCTGGCCGCTAATGCATACGAGGCACAGTGGAACAGCTCTAGTCCGCTCCGGCCTAATACTTCGTGTAGCGGCGGTAGCGGCTGTACGAGTGGCGCGACCTGTTTTGTGGTGACGACCGGGAACGTTCGTACGACATTCCGTGTTGATGCACCGCAGAACCAAGAGGTATCACAGCTAGTCCGCTCTACCGGAACTGTCGAATTACTGCGTCCATCCAACGGGTCAGTTTGGCGTACGTTTACGACGACGATTAGCGGGCGCGTCGGGATCGATCTGTCGCTTAATACTGTTGTGTTTGGGTATGTAGCGGGTACCGGTGAAGGTGCGTACTTCTTTACCATCGATGAAAACGGCGAGCTGCGCGGAACAGGCGGTAACTACTACGGATGGCTTGGTAATGGCAATAGTAGTGACACGCTGGTCCCGACAAAAGTCAACCTCCCTGCGGGTCAAAAACCGGCGTCGGTCTTTGCGAGCTTCCTCTCTGTGGGATACAACGCTTTCGTTATTACTAATACGGGTGCCTTGTATGGTGCGGGAAACAATAGCTATGGACAGCTAGGAACGGGTTCTACTGCCACGACAGTCTCTACGCCTACCCCATATAACCTTCCGGCCGGAAAATTAGCGCGAACGGTGGGCGTGCTTGGATTCTCGACATTTGTTATTACGACTGACAATAATATTTATGCCTCAGGATCATGTACGGGTGGCCAGCTTGGTACGAACTATACGGTCAGCGGCTGCGCTAACGTGCTGACACCTGCCCGCGTGGCGCTCCCTGCTCCTACGAGCGATCAGAATACGCAGCCGACAGATAACATTACTGTCGACTATCAGAGCGCATACGTTCGCATGAAGGGTGGCCGAGTGTACGGTTGGGGTGTTAACAACCATGGCCAGCTTGCAAACGGCAATACTACCCCTAGCTCTGTTCCTATTCAGATTGGAACGTTCGGCAATACAAGCCAGCCAAAGGCAACGAATATCACGACCGACGGAGTAAGCATTTGGATTATTGACAGCAACGGTAAAGTTTGGGGAGCTGGCTATAACTTCTTTGGACAATTGAGCGATGGTACGACAACGGACCGCTCATCGCTCGTGCAATACGAAATTCCCGACCCTACGGCAAAAATCGTGAAAGTTGCTACCGACCAGTGGACTTCCCTCGTGCTGACTGACACCGGCGAGGTTTGGGGTACGGGTAACAACATTGATGGCCAACTAGGTGCCGGAACTAAGACTCAGACACAATCAACACCCGTAAAGTTTATTCTTCCAAGCGGCGTAAAAGCAGTTGACGTTATTAACACTGCTTCGGGCGATTACACCGGTTCGCCATATCACAACACGTACGTGATCGGTGATAATGGTCGTGTTTACGGAGCCGGTGCAAACGACTTTGGCCAACTTGGTGACGGCACAACCACCGACCGTTCGACGCCGGTTGCCATGCAGGTCATTGACGGAGTAAACATTGAGGCCGAAAAAGTACTTGCCGGGTATGGCACGGCAGTTATCCTTACGTCCAACCAAAAGATTTACACCGTGGGTAATAATAGCGACGGTCAGCTTGGTGACGGTACGACGACGAACAGTTCGGTGCCTAAGGCTAACCGCTACACGAATATTCTGCCGGTCACTAATTTCTAGTCTGGCGGGTTAAATGCCAGCCGCCACAAAGTTCACATTTATAGACTGACAGTTCAAGGTCGGATTTTATGAGCATCTGATATTCAGCAGCTTCTCTTGCCTGACGCTCGCTAGGAAAGCGACGCTTTGAATCGCAGGCGGATTGGTGCTGGAACGGCTG
>DASUVJ010000027.1:0-3073 GCA_036378995.1 Saccharimonadales bacterium (SeqCode) | reverse complement strand
TTTCAATCGCCACATTTCTTATTGCGGTGTTCGTACAGCAGGTCGGCGGCTACTCTGCTATGGAAGCCGGCTTTGCACTTATTCCCGTCACCCTGATCATGTTCTTTTTATCCAGTCGATTCGGTGAACTTTCGGAGATGCATGGACCACGTTTATTTATGGCGTGCGGCCCATTAGTGGCCGCGGCGGGATTCCTATTGATGCTATTCGTTGACCAATCGGTGAATTATTGGACGCTTTTACCAGGCATCTTACTGCTCGGACTTGGCCTGGCTATAACGGTCGCCCCGCTCACCTCCGCTATCCTTGGAGCCGTCGACAGCCGCCGGGCCGGGATAGCTTCGGCAGTCAACAACGCTATCGCCCGCATTGCCGGTCTGGTCGCGATAGCACTTCTGGGGCTTGTCACGGGACCATCTATTACACTCGACGGATTTAAGCGCGGAGCAATAGTAACCGCCGCCCTCCTTGTTGCAGGCGGCATCATATCAGCACTTGGCATTCAAAATCAAAAAAAGAAGTAGCCCGGCGGTTACTTCTTTTCAAATCGTTGCTGGACAAAGTCCCAATTCACAACATTCCACCACGACTGGACATAGTCGTCGCGTTTGTTTTTATAATCCAAATAGTAGGCGTGTTCCCAAACATCCAGTCCAAGAAGAGGCTCGTCCATTCCCTGCATCAAAAGCGTGTCTTGATTTGGCGTTGTAATAATATCCATATTAGGCTGTAGCCATGTCCAGCCGCTACCGAATACTCCTAGCGACTTAGCTGTAAATTCGTCAACAAATCCCTGGAAGCTACCGTATCGCTCAGTAATCTGAGCCGCAAGTTCACCGGTCGGCTCGCCGCCACCATCCGGTGACATCCACTGCCAAAAGAGCGTGTGGTTATAATGACCACCACCGTGGTTGCGAATTGCAGTCCGGACGTTCTCGGGCAAACTCTCGAGGTCAGAGAGAAGCGTTTCGAGTGGTCGCTCGCGGAGTGCGGGCGCATTATCGAGCGCCGCGTTCAGCTTGTCGACGTATGTCTGATGGTGTTTATCGTGGTGCAACTGCATAATGTCACCACTGATATATTTCCCCAGTTGATCGTAGCCGTACGGCAGGTCTGGCAGTGTATACATATATCCTCCTATCGTGTAACTTGTGTTGTATCGAGTTTCGGCACAGAGATATACTCTTTGATTGAACCATCGTTCTTAAGTGCACTTAGCTGCTTATTGAACTCGGTAAGCGGGATCCGCAGATACTCGTAACTAATCTGTGAACCGCTATCTTCTAGTAGGCGGACAAAGTAGTAGCCATCGCCAGTTGTTGTTTTAATAGCATCAGATATCTTACCTTTTTCTAGCTTAGCAGCCGCCTCGCTAAGGCCACCGTCACGGTTAGTGCGTGGAACAAGCCCCGATGCGCCGACAGTTACCTTAGCGGTGCCCTCACCACCCAGCTGTGCGGCAACCTTCGCGAAGTCGGTTTCTGTTTTCATAAGCTCCGCTGCCGCTTCTTTAGTCTTTTTCGCGTTCTCGTCGATAGCATAGGAGACTTCTTGGCGGATTAACTTACTTTTGGCATCATGACGATATTCGTCCGGCGCCCAGCCAAGAATATTCATAGCGGAAGCGTCGTAGGTCTCCTGTGAAATACGGCCATTCGCAGTGTTACGGTCGTTGCTAATCACTTCGTCAACTTTAGCCTCATCGACAGTAATGTTTTTCTCGCGGGCGAGTTTGCGCGCGTAAGCATCGGCGATAACCGTATCCATCGACTTGCGCTTTACGTAGTCGATCTGGCGCTTGCCATCTTCGCTTGCTAAGTTAAGCTGCTCGCTCTGACGCAAATAATGCGCAGAGCTGTTAAAGTACATCAAATAGTCACTGTAACGGATCTGCTCGCTCTGAACCGATGCGACCGGCAGTGGCAAGATGCGTGTTACACGGTAAAAGAAGTCACTGGTATTCTGTGCGGAGTAAAGCTGCCACCAACCAAATACGACGAGCAGCACAAGTGCAGTAACGGTCACGATAATCGTATTAATCACCAATCGGTGACGGGCGTACTGCATCGGGTACTTAAACCGGCGGCCGCCCGCAAGGATTCTTTCGCGGTGCTCGGCGACAGTCTCGTTGGTAATACGGGTCGGAATCTGTTTTTTCGCCTTGTCCCGTTTTTTAGCCAGAAACTTCTTCATATTCTCCCTGCTGCGCCGGATCCGTCATAGATGACGATACTGCGTCTTGTAACTTATTATAAATTTTATCGGGGTGTTCGACGTTTTTAATAACGAGGTCACCGACAAATGTCTGTATGACGATCGTTCCGTAGCCGAATAATTCCCCGCTTAACCCAGGTACATTATAGCTTATGTTTTGAATCTTTGACAGGCGGAGCTCGACGACATCTTTACCGAAGAATCCGTGCTGCGTAATCTGGCGAATACGCTGATCTGTCACGATATAAACCGTGAAATACCACATCAGGAAATGATACGAAAATAGCAGAAGTCCTAAAACGAGACCCCCGATCGGCAGTAAAAATAATTCCAAGTTGTTTTGCCAGATAAGCGGTGGAATGGAAGACAACGCAAACGGGATAAGCAGCAGGTAAAATCCCTTGCGCATTGCAATAATATGACGCCTAAACACGAAGAGAAGCTCTTCACCGTCGCGCTGACCGTCGAAATCGAGTTCTTGTTCTTTTGATTTTTTACTCATATATCCCCCTGGTACCCCGGGCAGGAGTCGAACCTGCAACCTTTTCCTTAGGACGGAACTGCTCTATCCAATTGAGCTACCGAGGCATGGAGTTATTGTAGCATGAAAATAGCAGCGTTTTACCGCTGCTATCCCTTTTGGTTTTAACGAGTGAACTTCTCGTGAAGCGCCTCGTATTCGTAAAGCTCTTCTTTCTTAAACCAGTGAGCGATTTCCTGCTCCGCTTCGGCTTCGTCGCCACTTGCGTGGATAAGGTTTGGAATTCCCTTTTCAGCCGTGTCAGCATAGCCAAAGCTCATGTGCGAGTAGTCGCCGCGGATCGTACCGGGCTGTGCTGATTTAGGCTCGGTAGGACCA
>DASUVJ010000026.1:0-30189 GCA_036378995.1 Saccharimonadales bacterium (SeqCode) | reverse complement strand
GAAGACATGCCGACCTTTATCATAAAGCAGCGTTTGCGGCGTATTGAGGTATTTGGGCGCATTCGGGTCGTCGCCAATAATACGGGCCGTGAACCCGATCACCTGCCCGCTGCCATCCATCAGAGGCACGGTCATGCGGCCCCGGAACATATCCCCTCCAAAGCGGTTAGTCAGCCCGGCGTCGGCCAGCTCCTTTTTACTGAATCCTTTTTTAACTAAGAATTGCACCAGCGCGTCGCCTTTTGTAGGTGCATAGCCGATACGAAAATCCTGAACGATCTGCTTGCTGAGGCCACGCTTTTTAAACACGTATTCAAGCGCGTGCTGGTTTTTTAAAAGGCTGTGCTGATAATAGTTTGCCGCCAGGTCGTGCGCCTCAAGCAAACGCTTTTTACGACGCGCGAGATCGGCACTCCCCTGCGATTGGTATAGACTAAGATCAACGCCGGCTTTTCGGGCCAGATGTTCAAGCGCCTGACGGAAATCCATACCCTCGACTTCCATTACAAAGCTGAACACATCGCCGCCTTTGTTAGAAGAAAAGTCATGCCAAATATGCTTGTCCGGACTCACGAAAAAACTTGGTGTTTTTTCGCCGGAAAACGGACTGAGCCCCTTAAAGTTACGTCCGGCTCGCTTGAGCTGGACATACTCTCCTACGACGTCTTCAATATTGAGACGCGCCCTGACTTCTTCCTTTGCATCCTGCATACTTTGATTATATCACTCTTTACCCCTGTTACCGCATGTGCTTAAATAGAGGCAGTATGTATCCTGATCAAAATCAAAATCCGAACCAGCAGCAATACTCGATCGACTACCTGAACGAGATTGCTCCCCAACAGCCAAAATCAGGCATGAGCAACAAGCTGTTTTTGTTTGTCGTAGGTGGCGGACTACTGCTTGCGATTGCTGTTGGGCTTATGCTCCTCACTAGTGGCGGAGGCGGCCCTAAAGAGCAGATGCAAACGCTAGCCGCACGCTTGCAAGGCCTGCAGACCATTGCGAGCGACTCGCAAAAAACCATCAAGAGCGGCGAACTCCGCAGTACGAATAGCAATCTCTCTATCCTGCTAGCGAACGCCAACCGCGATATTGCCGAGCCTCTTTTGAATAACGGCGTCGATGTGAAAAAAATGGATAAAGCCATCATCACCAAAGAAAGCGGCGAAGAGCTCAAAAAGACGCTCGAAGATGCGCGTCTGAACGCCGTGTTCGACCGTACCTACGCCCGAGAAATGGCATATCAGCTTGATACCATCGCGGCACTTATGGGAGACATCCACGAGAATACCAAGAGCAAGTCGCTCAAGGAATTTCTCATCAACACCGACAAAAACCTTCAGCCTATCAAAAAGCAGTTTACTGACTTTAATGCCGCAAACGGCTAGCCGGCCGTAACGAGCTGGTAGCTGAGATTCGCGAGGTCTTTAACCTCTTCATCAGATAGCTGGCCACTGCAAAGAATCGTATTCCAGTGCTTTTTATTCAAATGGTAACCGGGGAGGACTGATTCGTACTTTTCGCGGAGATTCTCTGCTAGTTGCGGGTCGCACTTTAAACTGACGCGAAGCGGCTTGCTCCCATCGGCAATAATCGCAAAGAGCTTACCTTCGCCCGTCTCTTTATGTCCTACTTTGTATACAGATGTGCCTTCCCCAAACGGATAGTCCAGCCAGGTGTTCGGGAAGCTAAGCAAGTATTCTTCGAGTTCTTTGTGGGTCATTATTTACTCCGTACCTTTGTTAGGTAGTATTTCAGTTCCATGATGCTGCCACGGATGTCGCCGAGTGCGCGGTGCTCTTCGGGTTTGGCAAATTTCTTTTTGAACTTGCCTTCAAAGACAACTTTCCATGCACTGACATCAAGCATGCGGTAGTGCAGACGGTCGTTCAATCGGGGCCATTCGTTAGTGATGAACTTGCGGTCCTGGTGGATTGAGTTTCCGCCAAGAAGCACTGGCTTCCCTTCTTCAAAATGTTCATTCAAAAATTGGAGCAGTTCGTTTTCAATAGTGCGTCCCGATCGACCCTTCTCGAGGTTTTGAGAGACAAGCGCATCGCGCGCGGCAGGGTTAGCATCCCAAAAGTCCTTGCCGACCTTCATGCGTTCTTCAACCAGCTTGGGGCCGACTTTTACGATGCCCTCATAAGTGGCTATTTCGTTAAAATCCCAGTCGGTCGCGATGACAGCGACCTCAAGAATCCGGTCCTCAATCGGATCAAGCCCTGTCATTTCGAGATCCATCCATAGAATCTTTGCTTTTTTCGTCATACCAACAGTATAACAAAAAACAGGGGCGATGATCCAAGTCCGCCCCTGTTCTCTCAAAATGCTCTTCTAACTAGCTAGATACAAGCCACTATGGTCTCGCTCGTAGCGGCGTTTTAGCGCCACCTGGAAGGCTGGGTTCGTGAAGTCGTAGATATTCTCCGCTTCGTCGCGGACACGGTCATAGGCATCATCCATGACACTCCTTAGCGAAGCAATCGCCATTCGCTCAGTCCAATGAGTTCCCGTCATGCCTTGGTTGTATTCAAAGTTAGAAGCGACAAATCCGCCGGCGTTACCAAGCACATCGGCCACGACAGATACGCGGTTATCGATTAAGTAATCAATGGCTTCACCGTCCATCGGATTATTTGCACCCTGCAAAATAACCTTGGCACGAATCTTCTCTTTATTACCCTTCTCTTCTGTTACGGTGTCAGGCATGGCAGCAAATACTAAAATATCAACGTCCATGCCAAGCAGGTCGTCCGGATTAGCAAATGAACCGTGCTGATCCTCGTCCCAACTGCTGATCAAACGGTTTTCAAAGCGAACAGTTTCATCCATGCGGATCGGATGAGCTTTATCAGTAACGACCGCCCTATTACGATCAGAGATACCAACGATTTTCACGCCGAGCTGCTCCGAGGCGAGGCGTGCGAAGTGATAGCCGACATTTCCGGATCCCTGTACCGCAACAGTAGCCTCGCTTGAGTTCATATCGAGTGTTTCGAGATGCTTCGCAAGAGTAAAGACTAGTCCTTGGGCTGTAGCGATTTCTCGCCCTTCAAGACCGCCAGCCTCGATAGATTTACCACTAAAGGCCGCGATTGAACGCTCGTCACCGGTGATTCTTCGGAGTGTACGAGCCATGTGATCCATATCCGGAGCACCTGTATTCATATCAGGAGCGTGGCGGTCAATGCCGATTCCAAGCGCACCCTTGGCGTATTGTTCGGCAACGTAATCACCCAAAATCGTATTCATAGCCTTACGATTCGAGAGCATTCCCTCTGGAACCATCATCACACCCTTGGCTCCGCCAAAGTCATTGCCGTGTCCACCAGGCAAATCAAGGTGCACGAGATCACCTTTAAGAGTCATCAGCGTACCAAGGCCCAGTGATTGCTCACGGGTGAGGCGTCGCATTTCTAGCGCCGTTAGATTCCTTGGAGCCTCTACTATCTTGAACCCACCACCGGACCCGTCTTCACCTAGACGGTGCTGTGTGCGGGCCGCTACTATCGGTCCCATTTCCGTCGAACGCGCGTACTCGTTCACTTGTTCCGGGGCATAAAGCTCCCCAATTTCGTCAGGGGTAAATAACCTCCGAGCGTTTGTTTCAATACGGCGCTGAACAGCCTCGATCATGAATCACACCTCCTCAGGATTAATCGGTATGTCTCATTCTACGCCGAAGATTTGCGCTTTCAATATCTACTTCAATACAACTTAATGTATTATTTGCAACGGCTATCTACTCATCGAGGTAAAATGCAAGTATTCACCCTATTTTCTAAGGCAGCTAAAAGCACAACGTTATTTTTTGTCGGGTGTAAATGTAAGGCTTAAAGAATTTATGCAGTAGCGCTGGTCGGTTGGAGTACCGAGCTTCTCGCCCTCGAACACGTGGCCAAGGTGGCTTTTGCAGTTACTGCAAATTGCTTCCGTACGGCTCATTCCATGGCTATCGTCCTGGATGAACTCTACCGCCCCAGGCTTCGCGTCATAAAAACTCGGCCAGCCGCAGTGCGCGTCGAATTTCGTTTTGCTGTCGAATAACACCTGTCCGCATGCCCCGCAGGCATATGTGCCATCGGCATATAACCCGTCATACTCGCCGGAAAATGGAGCTTCCGTCGCCTTCTCTCGAAGCACCGCAAATTGTTCGGGGCTCAAAATTTCGCGCCACTGCTCGTCGGTTTTCATTAGGCCTTCTTCTTATCCAATCTATCAAGGCGCAAGATCCGCACAACGATATAGATGGCCAGCGCAAGAATCAAAAAGTTAACCAAATCGTTTAAAAAGACGCCGTAATGTAAGATCGCCTCTTTGCCGTCATGTGTCCCAAGGCTTACCTGAAGCCCCTTTAGGCCATCGGCCGAGCCGAGTAAAATGCCGATCGGCGGCATGACGACGTTATCGATGAGAGATTTTACCAACGTCGCAGCTGCGGCCCCAATAACAAATCCAATCGCAAGTCCGACAATTCCCTGCTCTCTTACAAATTCAATAAATCCATTCGCATGCTTACTGCCACGGCTTTTTACCGCCGCTACGCGCGATGTCTTTGGTTTGGTTGTTTCTGCCATACTGTCACCTCCTGTATATCTATATTATACTCTGGGTTGCTGCCGGGCGGCAGCGCCGAGTCCGATCGTGCGTGGACTCAAGGCGCTGCCGCCCTCCCGGATGGGCCTCAGCCAGCGACAGAGATCGTCGTGTGCGTCTCGCTCTTGGTGACGGTGAACCCGTTGCCATCGATCTCATCGAGAGCTGCGTCGAATGTGCGACGGTTAACACCCGTCAACTTCAACTTCGCCATGATGACATGGTGCGGAGCGCTGACCGAACCTCCTTTGCTGTTGGTGACGGTTCTCTTGATGCTCTTCTGGAGCGATGCCACAGTACCTCCGGGCTGTGAATCGGGAGCAAGATCTTCCTGCCGCCCGTACCGGCCCGCCGAGAGAACAAAAAAGCCGAGGAGCTGATCCTCGGCGTTCGTTTCTCTTGCGGGTGGTCAGGAAACTATGTCGCCGAGGCGCCATCAAATACAATCGCGAGAAGAATTGCAGATTGTAGTCGTGGCATGCTCATAAACGTGTTTCCTAAACACTACTATAGCATCAAAAAAATCCAGAGGCTACTTGTTAAGCCGCTTGTACGAGTTCACTAGCCTATCGAGCGCCTGCATGCGCCGACCGCCAAGATGCAAAACCAATAGTATAGAGATAATCGCTCCGCCAAGCGCACCGTACAAAAGATCGATCATCGTATCGAACAATGTTCCCTGCGAAGTCGTGCCAAACAGTTGATCACTCCCAAACTCCACCAGTTCCCATAAAACAATGACAGCCGAGACGATGGCAAACACAAATAATGATTGCAGCCAGCGTGGAATATTGACGTTTTTGATCGATTCAATCAACGCCGCGATCCAAACGACCGTGCCAAGCCCGATCAAAAGGCCTGATGAAAAGTGAATGATGTCATCCCACTCCCAAATCCGGGCGTACATGTCGAACACCTCGCCGCAGAACATCGACAAAAATACGAATGCGACAAAACTAAACTGCAAAAGTGCCGGCAAACGAACCTTGAAGATGCGCTCAAACCAAAGCGGTGCAAAGCTGACGGTAAACGTAAAGGCAGATGTCAGAAGATGCAGCCAATCCTGCTCGAACAACTGCACTACGCCGCCAACGAACATAACAACCTCAAACGGGAGAGCCCATTTATGACGAGAAAAAGAGCCGTAGTCCTTCATTACATGCGCTCCGGTGCCGCGATACCAAGAACCGATAAGCCGTTTTTGAGCGTATTTGCGTAGCGGGCAACCAGCGTCACGCGCTCTTTCTCGCGGTCACTGCCCACGACCTGATTCTTTTCGTAAAAGCGGTTGAACTCCTGTGCCAGTTCGTACAAATAAGTACATATGTAATGTGGCAAAAGTTCCGACTGCGCACGTTCGACTACCTCGGCGTATTCACCGAGTTTCTGGATCAATGCACGCTCCTTAGGCTGAATGGTCATTCCCGCTAGTTCACCAGGCTGGGTCTCGGTCTTTCGCAGAATGCCGCGCGCCCTTGCGTGTGCATACTGTAGATACGGACCACTATTTCCCTCAAGGCTGACTGATTCCTGCGGATCGTAAATAATATCGCCGCCGATGCGCTGCTTCAAGAAGGCGTACTTTACTGCGCCGAGGACAGCCTCGGCATTGTCATTTCCGGTGAGCTCTTTGGTTGCCTCGCGCGCCGCATCCAGCACATCAAGCGCAAGAAGAACATTGCCCTTCCTTGAACTCATCTTTTTTCCGCCGGCAAGTTTTAGATTGCCGTGCGCCAAATGAACACTTCGCTTGGTCAGTTCCGGCTCGAACTGCTCGATGCTTTTTTGAACGACCTTCATATATTCAATAATGTCGTTACCGGTAATAATAATTGAAAGATCAAACCCATAGTCGCGCCACTTCTGCATGATAAGGCCGACATCTTTTGCTTCGTAGGTTGGCAAGCCCTGAGAGTTAATGAACACGCGGGTATGAAGGCCGTATTTTTCACCGTCAAACACAATGGCACCGTCGCTTTTCTCGTATACGCCCTTCTCGAGCTGCTCGTTCACTGTTTGGACACCAGTCGGCGTTGTGACGCTTTCTGGGTAGTACTTCTCAAAAGGAACGACTTCGAGCTCGCGGTAAAGCACCTTGAAGTAATCGTAGCTCCATTCACGGCATGTCCAATAAATTTGCGCAAACGGCGACATATGATCACCTTCCGCGTGTAGCTGATACACGCGTTTGTTCACTTCGATGATCTCAGCCTTGGACTGCTCATCTTCTTCGTAGGCGGTGTTGCCCTCCACATAGCGAGCACTCAACCAGGCAGCGCGCTGATGCGGATCATCACCTACCTCCTGCAAGCCGTCCGGATTTTCACCTTCCAGTTTTCGGATAATTGCCCACATATTTTTTGCCACGTGCAGCCCCACGTCGCCGCCGAAGTTCACGCGGTGAACATCAGCACCCGCCGCCTCTAAAAGACGCGAAATCACATCGCCGACAAGGGTGGTGTAAAGATGTCCGGCGTGCAGCACCTTGAACGGATTAGGATCGGAGTATTCCGTGACGATTTTTTTACCTTCGCGGCTTTTGCCCGGAATTCGCTCCACGGCTTTTAGTAACAGATCATCCGTCAGTTTGATATTTATAAACCCGGGGCCAGCGACGCTTACGTCCTCAATACCCTCTTCTTCGCGCAGCTTCTGGGCGATACTCTCAGCAATCTCGCGCGGATTCTTGCCAAGCGGCTTAGCCAGTTGCAGCGCAGCGTTCGTGGCGTAATCACCAAACTGGGGGTCAGGGCGCGACAGTGTCACATCCGCATCGACATCAAATAATTCGCGTATGATCTGAGAAATTTTTTCATCCATTTGACCCTATTATACCAGAGGCCGCTCAGTGGTACATTGACCGCACGAAAAGCCTGGCCTATAGTAGCTATATGAAAAGAAGCTTAAGCGGCTTTACTATCGTTGAACTCCTGATCGTTATCGTCGTTATTGCCATCCTCGCTGCCATTACTGTGGTCGCGTATAACGGCATTCAAAACCGGGCCAACGCGGCTTCCGTTTCGACAAGCCTCAAAAATATTGAGAAAAGCCTGCGCGCGTACTCCGCGGAACAAGGATGGTCGGTGTGGCCGCGTGACAATGCTGTTATTTCGGGTCAAAATAACCCCTCTATTCAACTCCTCATTACCAGCCTTCCGGGTTTTAACCAATACATGCAAACCGCACCTACGATTACCGGCGTTCCTGCCGCATCATGGACCTACGATAACGACGGCGACACAAAGCCGACCTGCGGAGCCGATGGCACCCGTTACAACGGCACGAACATCGTTTTAACCGGCGTAACGGAGGCAATGGCTGACGCCATCGACAAATCCATCGATGACGGCAGCAATAGTTGCGGCAAAATCAGGTTTGAACTCAGCACGTTAAAGCTCTTCTATAATCTCAGCCTTACCGATACCTTATAACGCTTACTTCGCCGCGTTGATCAAACCAACAAACAGCGGATGCGCCCTGTTCGGACGGCTGCGGAATTCAGGATGTGCCTGCGTGGCAACGTAGTACGGATGGTCCTTCGCCTCGACAAATTCCACAAGTTTACCATTCGGAGACGTCCCGGTAATCATTAGACCGCCGTCTTCGATAGCCTGAATAAATTTTCGGTTCACTTCGTAGCGGTGACGGTGGCGTTCAATAATCTCTTCTGCACCGTATACCTTTGAAATTAATGAACCTGGTGCAAGCACTGCCGGATAATTACCGAGGCGCAACGTGCCGCCCGTCGACTCTTTGCCCGCCTGGCCTTCCATGATATAGACCACGTTCTGCTTGGTGAGCGGATCAAATTCCGTACTGTGCGCCCCATCGAGTCCGCCCTTACGCGCCGCAGCAACTACCGCCATCTGAAGCCCCAGGCAAATGCCTAAGTACGGAACTTTATTATCTAACGCGTAGCGCGCCGCCGTAATTTTGCCTTCGGTGCCGCGGGATCCAAACCCTCCAGGAACCAAAATAGCATCTACGTCACTAAAGTCGCTCTCCGATACTGTTTCGGCATTGATCCATTTAATATTCAGACCCGTCTTCTCTTGCCAGGCCGCTGCTTTAAGCGCCTCTAGAACAGAGATATACGTATCCTCGTTGTCCATATATTTAGCCACCATGCCGATTGTGACCGTCTTCTTTGGAGTGCTTGTCGCACTGGCCGCGATCTGTTTCCACGCCGAAAGATCAGCCTCCTTTTTAATACCCGAGAAATCCGCAAGCATCGTATTGAGCCCGCTTTTGGCAATCATCAGCGGCACACGGTAGACCGTATCGACGTTCGGCATCAATAGTACGTTCTCTTCTGGAACACCGCCGAACAGACTGATCTTTTTTGCAACGCCAGCCGGCGCAACTTCGTCGGTACGCACCACCACGCAGTCTGGGACGATACCGAATCCACGAAGATCATTTAGCGCGTTCTGTGCAGGCTTCGTCTTAAACTCTTTACTCGTACCAATAAACGGCACATATACGACATGCACAAATAGACAGTTCTGTCGGCCTACGCTTTGCGCAAATTCGCGAATCGCCTCAACAAAGCTGAGGCCTTCATAGTCACCGACCGTACCGCCAATCTCGACGATATGTATATCACTCCCCTTACCCGCTTTTGCGATCGCCTTTTGGATGGCGCCGGTCAAGTGCGGTACAAGTTGCACGGTTTTGCCGCCGAATTTTCCGGCGCGCTCATCATTAATAAGTTCTTGTAGCAGACGCCCCGAGAGTGTCGCGTTCTTTTGCGTTAGCTCCAAATCCAAAAAACGCTCGTAATGCCCCAGGTCGAGGTCCGTTTCGGCGCCGTCGATCGTCACAAAACATTCGCCATGTTCCGCAGGATTCAAAAGGCCCGCATCTACATTGAGATACGGGTCGCACTTTTGAATTGAAACGGTAGCACCTTTAGCCTTCAGCACCGCGCCGATGCTGGCAGCCGTAATACCCTTTCCTACCCCCGAGAGTACACCCCCAGTTACAAATATGTATTTTTCTTTTTTACCCATGCGATTTGTCATCTCCATGGGATTTCATTGTACCATACTTTTTCATAACTACGCTATATATAGTGATCATTGTTGTCTATTATACGCTACATATATTGTGTGTAGCTGATCCCTTTCTATACATCTTAGGTACTTCGTTACTCATTGCCCAGTCATCCAGCAGCGGCTGGAGGATCTTCCAACTGGTAAGAACTTCCTCGCTTGAAGTAAATAAACTGCGGTGTGATCGAATAGCCTCTACAATGACATGCTCGTACGCATCTGGCAAAATTGTATTCTCCGGATACGAGAACGACAACTTCTGAACCGCAAATTCACGTTCATAGCCGGGCTTTTTACTGTAAAGATCGATCTCGACACCCTCATTTGGCTGAATTCTGAATACGATACAGTTACTCTGCGCTTCATGGCGACGCTTCAGATATACGCGGATTTCCGTCGTTTTTTTATCTATCGCCTTGCCTGTCGTTAAAACGATGGGCACTCCTTTCCACTGTGGAAAACGTGAGGATAACTCTGTTCGAACAAATGTCTCCGTCAGACTTCCCGAGTTGCCCACCTCTGTTTGGTAGCCTTCATACTGCGCCCGGATTGTTTTCACAGGATCGGCAGGACGAATTCCCGAGAGCGCTTCCGCACGAAGCTCCGGTACCCGGCTCCAGTCAAAGTCATCAGGAATATCCATCAGCACCAACGATAGCAGCTGCATCAGATGCCCCTGCATCACATCACGTAGCGCGCCTGTCTGTTCGTAAAAATTGCCCCGGCCTTCAATATCGATCGTCTCAAGCGCATCAATCTCAATCCTCTCAATGCACTCCCTATTCCAGATACCGCTAAATAGTGCGTTGCCGCCCCGAAACGCCACGATGTTCTGCGCCATCTCTTTTGCTAGGTAGTGATCGATGCGATAAATTTGCTCTTCGCCGTAGTAGCGAGACGTACGTGCAATAACCTCTGTTGCAGAAGTGTAGTCTACACCAAATGGTTTCTCGAAGAGTATTTTCACATTCGGTGTATTAAGGCCTGCTTCCCCAAGAAAGTCCACAATCTGCGCAGCGGCGCTCGGCGGTACAGATAAATACACGAGTAGTTGATCATCGATATCCAGATCAAGCTCTGCTTTAAGTCGCAAATACTCCTCAGGCTCGGCCATATTCATCGTAATAACAGATGTTCGGCCGGCGAGGGTTCCGCTATCTTTTACAGAGGACTCAAGAAGCTCGGAAACACTTGCCTCTCGTCGCGAGACGCCGATTATTTCCAAATCATCAAAATTATCGGTCTTTAGGATCGCGTCTAGTGCGGGAAGCAACTTTCGGACGCTGAGATCACCTGTTATGCCAAAGATAAGAAGCTTCGTTTTCATGTTCTTAGTATACCGCTTCTACGATTCTCCCGCTTTTTCTCGTAGTTTCGTGGACGATAGCCGGCTAAGAACTCCGTACTTCGGTGCCGCCAAAAATGTCATAACAAATACAGCACCTAAAACAAGTACGATCGCACCACCCGTTGAAACGTCAAAGTAGTAGCTGGCGTATGTTCCTGCGACACAGGCAAATACACTTACTCCAGCAGCAATCATCAGCATGCGATCAAAACGATCCGTCAAAAGATGTGCGATTGCGCCCGGCGTAATGAGCATCGAGATAACCAGTACAATACCGACCGTTTGCACGGATGCAACGACTGTTAACGCCAGCAGCGTCAGGAGCAGATAGTGGTAAAACGACACCGGAAGTCGAATAGACTTAGCATGCGCTGGGTCAAAACAATACAAAAGCAGACTACGCCTGAGCCCGAAAAGCACTCCGACAACAGCGACACTAATAGCTCCCACCTGCAGCGCATCGGCGTCCGAAATACCTAGGACATACCCGAACAAAATATGCATCAGATCGATGTTGCTCGGTACGCGCGATACAAGCACTAATCCAAGTGCAAAAAGTGTCGTGTATACAATACCGATAACCGCATCGTCCTTGAGTCGTACCTTCTCCTTGATGTAGCCAATACCCAGCACCCCGCCAAGACCAAACACAAACGCACCAATCGCAAACGGAATACCTAAAATATATGCCAGTACCACACCAGGTAGAACTGAGTGCGACACGGCGTCGCCCAGCAGCGACCAGCGCTTTAATACCAAAAAGCACGACAGCAGTGCACACACTACACCAACAAGCGAGCTGACAATGACGGCCTTCAGCATAAAATCGTAGGTTAAGGGCTCGATTAAGACATCCACGGCACGCGCCCCTTTCCGCCAAACACACCGTCATAGGTTTTTAGAACATTCTTCTCGGTGAACACTTTTTTTGTCGGGCCGGCCGCAATCACCGTCTCCTTCAGTAAAATAATGTGATCACAGTACGAGCCGATCGTATTAAGATCATGAGCCGCGATCAGCGTCGTGACGCCCTGCCTTTGCAACTCACGCAACAACTCGACCAGCGAGGCCTCCGTTTTAGCGTCAACACCTGCGAACGGCTCGTCCAGTAGTAAGATCGATGCCCCCTGCGCCAGCGCCCGGGCGACAAACACGCGCTTGCGCTGCCCACCAGAGAGCTGTCCGACCTGGCGCTCCGCATAATCGCTAAGATGCACGCGTTCAAGCGCAGTTTTTACGGCCTCACGGTCGCTGTCGTTCGGGCGGCGCAGTACGTTCATAAAGCCATACCGCCCCATCATCACTACGTCCGCAACAGAAACAGGAAAGTTCCAATCGATCGCTTCGGTCTGCGGAACATAGGCCACCACGCCCTTCTTTTGTGCCGTTTTTACTGTTTGGCCAGCAAGCCGAACTGAGCCTTTTTGTAGAGGCACAGCAGCCATGATCGCCTTAAAAAGCGTCGACTTGCCCGCCCCGTTCATTCCGACTAACCCGCAAATTGCACCTGTCGGCACGGCAGCGGTAGCATCTTTCAAAACGGTTTTGTCATGGTATCTGACCGATACATCTTTAATATCAATGGCTATGGTCATGAGATTCGCCCTTCAGGCCATGCGTCAATACGTCGGCATTGTATTGCAGTAGTTTCAAATACGTCGGGGTTGGGCCATCACTACCAGAAAGCGAATCGACATAGAACGTTCCGCTAAATTTTGCGCCGGTCTCGCTAGCTACTTGCTCCTGTGCCTTACTGCTCACTGTGCTCTCGCAGAAGACAGCCGGGATACTGTTTGCCCTTACCGTCTCGACGACACTCTTAATCTGTTGAGGCGTCCCCTGGGCATCCGCGTTGATCGGCCACAAATACAATTCTTTTAGTCCGTAGTCCCGGATGAGGTAGCTAAACGCACCTTCGCAGCTGACAAGATATTTGTTCGTTTCAGGTAGCGACGAGAGTGAGCCCTTAAGTTGTTCATCAACTTTTTTAATCTCGGCTTTGTACTTCTCTGCGTTTTGCTTGTAATAGTCTGCATTTGTCGGGTCAACGCCAGAGAGCGCTTTTTCAATCGCATCGACATATACTAGTGCATTCTTTGGCGACATCCAGGAGTGCGGGTTCGGTTTGTCTTTGTACGGACCTTCGGCAATCGGCATGGGCGCAATTCCGTCGGTCAGCGTTACATGCGGCACATCTTTTACGTTTTGATAGAGCTTCTCCGCCCATTTCTCGAGGTTAAGACCGTTATCCAAAATCAGATCGGCTTTTTGCAGACGCACCAAATCTTGCGGCGTCGGCTCGTACCCATGAATCTCGGCACCAGGCTTTGTAATCGAATCGACATCGGCTCTATCACCCGCTACATTCTTCGCCATATCAGAAAGTACCGTAAAGGTTGTTAGCACCTGTTTCTTTTGGCTGTCTGCCTTTTGACCGCGTGCCTGAACGACGCTCCAGATAAAGAAAGCAGCCGCAGCCACCAGTAAAATAATAATTGCTATTCGAAGCGTTTTTTTCGACTTCATGTTATTCTTTCTGCCCACTGATTACTTGAGGAACGAGTTCGTCAAAGCTTACTTTTGGAATCGTGATGAGCTTTCGTGAGTCACCTTCAGGATATTCCGCCTGATACGCAACGGTTACCGAGCCAAATACCGCATCGCTCCAGTCAAAGCCGAGTTCCGCTGCAACTTCTTTTACGGATTCTTCACTCGGTCCTTCAATCTCAATATACGGAGACAACCACGGCCATTCGTCCATGACAATCTCTGTACCCTTGAACTCCCAGGTTTCACGGCGGGATTCTTGGAATGACTTATGCTCTAATCCAGCATTCGCTAGCAGTGCTACCGTGGCGTCAAAATCGCTTACAGATACTTCGATTTCTTTCACACCAGAAAGCGCTGTATGATCATGAAACTGCTTATAGGTCAGCGTGACTTTGTCACCTTCGTCGCGGACGCGCACGAAAGCATCCTTTTTAGCAAGTTCGGGCGGCTCGATAATTACCCGGCGCATCAGACGCATCGGCTGAGTACATTCTGCGCCGACCGCCGCTAGCTTCTGACGAAGCAAACCGAAATCGACGTCAAGGAATTTGGCTTCGATTTCGGTTTTTAGCATATCGTCAGTTCCTAAATTATTACTTTAGGATACTATTATCAGGATTGTTTTCGTCACGATCGGCGCTTGGGCTTTGTCCGCCCTTGCTGCTTGACGAGCCGCCGGCGTTTACTTCGTAGCTCGTGTTAGTGCTTTCAAAGAAGTTCACTAGTTCGAGCGTGTCATTTGCCGCAGCCATCCACTTAGCTGGGTTTGAAACCTTGTAGTGCGGCTCAAATCCAAGCTCTTCAAGGCGACGATCAGCCAAGTACTTTACGTACTGGTTGATGTAGTCGCTGTTAAGGCCTAGGATTCCATTTGGCAGAAGATCGCGGTTGTATTCTTCTTCCATCTCGACAGCGTCAAGGATCATCTGTTTGATCTCTTCGGCAAACTCTTCGGTCTGAAGATCTTCGTTTTCTTCAAGCACCGTCAGAATCAGGTTAATACCAAATTTTAGGTGCAGGCTCTCATCGCGAACGATCCAGTCGATCAGGCTACCGAAGTTACGCAGCAAATTGCGCTGACGGAACGAAAGTGCCACCATGAAGCCGCTATAGAACCAGATACCTTCAAGAATGATGTTGTACGCAACCAAGTTACGAACAAAGTCCTTCTTACCCTCAGTCGTCGTAATATCGAGTGTTTCTTCCGTCATTCGCTTGATGAACTTCGTCTCAAATTCTTCCTTTCGAGCCATCGACGGCGTTTCGACGTGCGCGGCATAGGCCTGGTCGCGGTCGATCGGGAAGGTCTCAAGTACGTACTCGAAGCTCATACAGTGGTTGGCTTCTTCCCACATCTGCTTTGCAAGGTACAGGTGTGCCTCGGCAGCATTAACATATGGGTACACACCAAACGCGAGTGCCTTGTTAACAAGCAGCTCGTTCGGGTTAAAGTAGCTCATCAGGAACGTAATCGCGTTTCGCTCCTCTTCGCTCATCTTCTTCCAGTCGGCCAGGTCCTGGCCTAGCTGGATTTCGTTTGGAAACCAAGTGTTTGCAACAGCCTGGTCATAGAGTTCCATCGCCCACGGATAATGGACTGGTTTAAGTAGTAATCCGTCTTGGATACCTGTTCCGAGAATGCCGGCCATGATGGTGTTTCAATCCTTTCATTAGTAACGTTAGTATCGCGTTCATTTCGTTTTGCCTACTGGCAGCCTTCACACATAGTGAGGTCGGCTGGGTCAAGCGGAGCCGCGACTGTGCCGCGCGATGCTGCTTCTTCGTTTGCCTGCTCCTGCGCGTTCTTCATTGCCATATCGATCGCTGCGAGCTTTTCGTCTAGTGTCATTTCGTCGTTGATGATAGTGTTTGCGTTCATGATAGTTGCCCTTCCCTTTTTATTAAACGCTTTGCTTCTTTGCGAATCCGAATCCGGCTTTTCGTGGACCGCCGCTTGATTCTGCTTTGTTAACTTTCACGGTGCTTTGTTCGGCCTGGTGACGCGGTTTTACGTGCAGGTAGTAGGTTGTTTTAAGACCCTTCTTCCATGCCGCGCTGTAGATATCTACGTAGTCGTCGATGTTTCGGGTTTCAAGGTACATGTTGCGTGAGATTGCCTGGTCGACCCACTTTTGTGCACGTGCCGCTACCTCAATAAAGGCATACGGGCTCAACTGGAAGCTAGTCTTGTAGACGTCGCGCAGATGCTGCGGAATCGCATCGATCTGCTGGACGTCACCCTGCAGACGAAGTACGTCTTCTTTAACGTCATCCCAGATACCAAGTTCTTTCAGGTCGCGAACAAGATTGGTGTTCACTTCAAGGAACTTACCATTTAGCGTTGAACGCGAAAAGATCTGTGCGAACTGAGGGTCGATGCCCGGAGTAGTACCGGCGATGTGAGCAATGTTTGCCGTTGGTGCGATCGCCATCAGCGTTGCGTTTCGCATGCCCTTCTTTACCTTAGAGCGGAGTGCTTCCCAATCAAGGCGGGTCTTGCGGGTGATATCAACCTTTACCTTACGGTCGGTAGCGAGTTCATCAACAGTATCGATTGGCAGGATTCCCTTGCTCCAACCGCTTCCCTTGAAGGTTGCGTAGCTGCCAAGCTTCTTGGCAAGGTCAGCCGACTCATCAATAGCGTTGTAGCTGATGAATTCCGTTAGCTGGTCCATCAGGTCGTAAGCTTCTTCGGATTCGTAGCTGTAACCAAGCTTCTCGATAACATCGGTAAAGCCCATCATTCCAAGGCCAAGCGCACGGTTTTGCAGGTTTGAGTGCATCGCTTCAGGGATCGGAGTGTTTGTGATATCACAAAGGTTATCCAACTGACGAATCGCACTGCGGGTACTTGCCGCAAGGCGGTCCCAGTCCCAGGTTTTATCTTCGTTAAGGTGTGCAGACAGGTTAATGCTGACAAGGTTACAAACAGCAGTGTTGTCTTTGTCCTGTGGCAGCGTAATTTCAGTACACAAGTTAGAAAGGTGGATCGTGCTGGTGTTGTTGTTCAGTGCACGGACGTTGATCGTGTCCTTCCAGGTAAGCCACGGGTGGCTGGTTGCCTGCAGGACCGTCAGGATCTGACGGAACTGTTCGCGGGCTTTGATTTTCGCGAAGTCGCGCATCTTCCCTGCTTCGGCCATCTTAATGTACTCGGCGTAGCGTTTACTGAATTCCGCACCGTAAAGCTCCGGAAGATCAGACACTTCGGCTGGGTCAAACAGATACCAGTCCTGGTCTTTTTGCACGCGCTTCATAAACTCGTCGCTCATAAATACAGCGGTGTTAGCAAGACGCGTACGAAGATACGGGTCACCCGAGTTCTGCTTTAGGTCGAGGAACTGCGGGAAGTTAAGGTGCCAGTTTTCCATGTAAAGTGCGGCCGCACCGGCTTTTTTACCCTTACGAGAAACGGCAAATAGCGCCGTGTCGATCATCTTCATGAAAGGAATCGGACCGGTTGACTCGGTGTTGGTCGTCTTGACAGGCGAACCTGCTGCACGCAGCTTATTAAGGCTGATGCCGATACCACCAGTACCCTTGGCAATCCACATGACGTCGCGGATACCTTTAGCGATCGATTCCATGTCGTCCTGTACCTCTAGGAGGAAACAGTTCGATAGCTGCGGGAATGAACCACCGGCATTCACACGGGTAGAACCGCCAGGAACGTAATCCAGGTTACTCATGTGACGGTAAAAGTCGATGGCAGCAGCCGTTGGATCAGCCTCGTTAAAGCTAAGACCCATGGCAATACGCATGTGCGTAAACTGTGGAACCTCGATTGGTGAACCATTCTGCTTGCGCAGCGCGTAACGGTTTTTGTTGGTGATAACACCTAGGTATTTGCTCAACTGGTCACGTGACGGGTCGAGTGCCTTTGCAAGCTTCTTTACGTCAAATACCTTGGCGCTCATGCGCTCATCGAGCAGACCGTCTTTTACACCTTGTTTCAGGTAGTCGGCAAATTTAGCTTCGTGGAGTTTTTTAAGCTCTTCGTCGCTCTCGTAATCACCGAGGATGTTCTTGTAGATGTTCTTTAAAAGCAGACGCGCGGCAATCGTGTCAAAGTCAGGATCGTCTTTAACGTTCTGAAGTGCCGTATGAATAACCGCTTCGTCGAGCTGCTCGGTCGTAATGCCATCAAATAATGTCAATTGCAGCTCAGTAGCAACTTGCACAACCTTCTGGATCTGATCTGGCAAGCCCTCACTTGCCTTGACCAATGCGAGGTTGATCTTGTTGGCGTCAAATGGTTCGCGGGTGCCATCGCGTTTTACCACATGAATTTCGCTCATTTCCCCTTATTCCCTCATGCTACGTTATTTATTTTTTAGTTACACAAGCTCCCTCTCATGAAGCCACAAAGAAGATACCGCTGTAGCGGTGCAAATACCCTCCTTGCAAAATGTGTGTTTTTATTGAACTACTACATATGTAGCGTCTAAATAAAACTATAGACCCTATATATATGGTTTTCAAGCCTTTTGTGTGTGTTTTTATTACCACAAGCGTTCTTACATCTTATAGCGTAGTGTTTGTTATTTACAACGCTATATATAGTGTTTTAGAACTTCAAGTAATCACAGATGTAGCGCTTATTTTTCGTGTCTCGCCTGGTCGGGAGACCAGGCTGGGGTAGCCGAGAATAGCAGTTTAAGATCTCCCTCAAAGGCGTACCGCTCATCAGGTTTGATGAGCACCTGATCGTCCTCTCCCAATTCCCTCTCGCCACCAGGAGTAAGCACCCTTCCTTCGCCTTTTATGACATGCACGAGCGCCGTACATGCCGTATTAAATACCCAGCCCTCATCCGGATACCTGCCAGACAGTTCGACAACAGCACTGTCAATCTCGCCCGTGGGCATGCCATATTCGTAAGCAGTACATGCCGCGGTATTATCATGCCGCCTAGCTTCAGAGAGCTTCCTGATTTCCATCTTTCTACTTTCCGTCTAAAGATTGCTGCAGATATGTACCGGTGTAAGACCCCTTCGCCTTCAACAGATCATGCGGCGTCCCTTCAAACAGTACCTGGCCACCCTTGCTTCCACCTTCTGGTCCCATATCGATAATCCAGTCAGCGGCCGCGATGACGTGAAGGTTGTGTTCGATAACAATTACTGAGTTACCAGCATCTACCAGTCTGTCCATAATCGTCTGCAGATGCGTAATGTCCGACATGTGAAGCCCCGTTGTCGGCTCGTCCATTACGTAAACGCTTCCCTTTTTATGGAGTTGCGTCGCCAGTTTAATACGCTGGCATTCACCACCAGATAACGTACTAAGTGGCTGACCAAGTGTTAAGTAGTTAAGCCCGACATCACTCATGGCCTGCAACTTTTTAACGACTTCTTTTAGTTCAAAGAACTCCAGCGCCTGCTCGACAGTCATATCTAGCACATCGGTAATAGATTTACCGTTTAGCTTGTAGCCAAGGACTTCATCTTTAAAGCGCTTGCCGCCACAAATCTCGCACGGTGTCTTTACGCCTTCAAGAAACGCAAGGTCAGTATAAATAACGCCCGAGCCTTGGCAGTTCTCACAGGCGCCGGCCGAGTTAAAGCTAAACAGGCCTGGCTTTACATTGTTCTCTTTTGCAAAAGCCGTGCGGACTTCATCCATAATGCCCGTGTACGTCGCTGGATTGGAACGTGTCGAGGTGCCGACTGCAGACTGGTCGATCACGATCGCATCCGGATTCTGGGAGAGGAATGTCTTATTAATAAGCGAGCTCTTACCCGATCCAGCCACACCAGTCACGACTGTCATAACACCCTTAGGGATCGCTACCGATACATCATGCAGGTTATTAATAGTCGCATGCTCGATCTTCATTTCGCCGTGCGGTGTGCGAAGCGTATCCTTTAGTACGAGTGGTTCCTTCATATGACGACCAGTTAGCGTACCAGATTTTAGTAGTTCAGCAAAGGTCCCCTCGAACATAATTTCGCCACCGTGAACACCGGCGTGCGGACCAACATCAACGACATGGTCGGCAACCTTAATAACATCCGGGTCGTGCTCGACGACAATAACCGTATTACCCTTGTCGCGAAGCTTTTGTAGGAGTTCGTTCATGCGGTGCACGTCACGTGGATGCAGTCCAACGCTCGGCTCGTCAAAAATATATGTCACATCGATCAGGCTGCTTGAGAGGTGCTTTACGATCTTTACGCGCTGCGATTCACCACCCGATAACGTATCCGTTTCACGGTTAAGACTCAGGTAATCGAGACCAATATCGACAAGGTGCTGCAAGCGTTCGGTTAACGTCTCGACCATCGATGCGGCAACCGGCTCTTTAATGGCCTTAATCTCATGGATAAGTTCACCAATCTCCATACTAGAGAATTCAGCAATATTCTTACCATTAATCTTACAGCTCAACGTCTCTTGGCTTAGGCGTGTACCGTGACAAAGGAGACATGGGGCCATCGTGATATACGGAGCAACCATCTTTTGCGTACGGGCTGAGAGTGTTTTAATATCACGCTTGATATACGAACGATTAAATCTTTCGATGATACCTAAGTAGCTGGCGTTCATTTCCCCGCTACCCATCTGAATCTTGAACTTACGGTCTTTTCCGTAAAGCAACAGTTCCATCTCCTCTTCGGTAAAGTCGGAGAGTTTCTTGTCGTTGTCAAAGAACCCGGAGGCCGTGTAAGCGTTCTTTTCCCAGTCCGACCAAAACGGCACCTGAACCGCCCCTTGGTTCAAGGTTTTGTCCATGTCCCACCAACCGTCAGTCTTGGCCTGCATCTTGCGGCCAAGCCCCTGGCACTCCGGACACATTCCCTGGGGGTCGTTAAACGAAAATACATTCGAGTAACCAACGAACGGTTGGCCGACGCGCGAGAACAGCAGACGAAGCACCGAATAAATATCCGTAATTGTTCCAAGGGTTGAGTGCGAGCCTCCACCCATGCGCTTTTGGTCGACGACAATCGCCATACTCAGGTTTTCAATCGAGTCCGCATCCGGCTCGGCAATACGCGGCAAAAAGTTACGAACAAACATACTGAAGTTCTCGTACAATTGGCGCTGGGCTTCGTTTGCAACCGTATCAAAGACAATCGAAGATTTCCCAGAGCCCGACACCCCGGTAAAAATAGTGATCTTACGTTTTGGTATTTTTAGCGAGACATTCTTAAGGTTGTTTTCACGGGCACCGGTGATTGAGATATATTCCTGAGACATTACTAATAATAGTAACAATTTTTACCCGGTTTACCCTAATAAAGTTTCTCTTCCCGCTCGAGCATTGCGATTATTTTTTCCATGCGCCGAATGCGGGTTTCGGGGCGCTTTGCAGTTGCAAGCTGAAACGCAATCGAAAACGTGTTAGTTTTATTGAGCGTACCAAAAAATTGTTCAGCTTTTTTGTTCTTCTTAAGTTCTACCAAAAAGTCATCGGGCACTTTCATGTTTTTAGGCGAGTCATACGCCCGCTCCCAGCGCCCATCTGCTTTTGCCACGTCAATTTCGCGCTGGCCAGCCGGGCGCATCCTACCTTCTTTTATGAGTCGCGCCACAAATTCCTGGTTCCTCTTCGACCAGATGCTGCGTTTTGTGCGCGGGGTGAACTTTTGAATAAAATACTGCTCATTGTAACTGCGGCGCTGCCCGTCGATCCATCCAAAGCAAAGCGCGTCATCGAGCGCTTGTTCGTGTGTCACCGTTGGAATACCGGTCGCTTTTTTGGCGATTTTAATCCACACCCCCGCGGCTGACTCGTGGTTTGATTCAAGCCACTTTCGCCACTCGTCGGCATCACTAAACGTAATGACTGGCCGATCTTCAATACTCTCCACTAACTTATTCGCGTTCTTCAAGTACGGAGATGATGTTACCTGCCGGATCAGTAAACCAGGCAATATTCGGACCGTCTTCCGGTGCAGTTGCGCGGGCAATTCCCTTTTCGTCAGTTTTAAACATTTCCGTGTCGTACTTAATAAATTCAACGCCGCGTGCTGTCAGCTCGTCGACTGCCGCATCAATATCCTCTACAGGAAAATTAAGAACCGTGTAGGTTGCCGGCTGGTGCCCTTCGCCTTTTGGATACACCATTACTTCACCACCCGTTGCGAGATGGAGCGTCAGCATCGGCATGCCCGCCTCCGAGAATTCTTCTACGTTAAGACCTAGCGTCTCGGCGTAAAAATCTTTTACGTTTGCGACATCGTCAACCGAAAATCCGCTAAACGCCATGGTGTTCTTAAACATATAACCCCCTTTACCTTATAGCTCTATTTTACCAAAAGAAAAAGACGCCTGACACCAGACGTCCTTTTTATGGCGGAGAGAACAGGATTCGAACCTGCGATACGGTTGCCCGCATACACGCTTTCCAAGCGTGCGCCTTCAACCACTCGGCCACCTCTCCATGCGCTCATTATTTTACCTTATAAACCTTTGTATGTCAGGTACACTGAGACATCGCTTGGTTCCAGTTGTATAATTTACGAGCCCTATCTGTTGCTTTTGCGACGCTACCGTTCTTATAATAGATAAGAATGCCAAGTAAACCAAAGCAACCACCTGTCATCGAATTACGGGGCTTAATCAAGCGCTATGGCATGGGTGACGCCGAGCATCACGCGCTAAACGGCGTCGACCTTACGATTGAAAAAGGTGAATTTATTACTATCATGGGTCCGAGCGGTTGCGGTAAAACGACACTGCTTAATATTCTTGGACTCCTTGATCACTCGACTGAAGGCGAGTATTTGCTCGAGGGAAAATCCGTCGAGAAGTTCTCCGGCGCCCGCCACGCCCGCATCCGCAGCCAGCAAATCGGTATTATTTTTCAAAGCTTTAACCTAATTCACCGTTTGAACGTTATCGAAAACGTCGCACTACCCCTTGCCTACAAAGGCGTCCATCGCACAACTCGTCTTAAGATGGCGAGCGATATTTTAAAGACGTTCCATCTCTCCGAACGCGAATATTACATGCCGTGGCAATTATCCGGCGGACAAATGCAGCGTGTCGCCATTGCCCGCGCACTCGTTAACCAGCCGTCCATTATTTTAGCCGACGAGCCGACCGGCAATCTCGACTCGCGCTCTTCGCATGTCATCATGGAAGAACTCTCCGACCTTCATAAGCGCGGCAACACGATTATCATGGTGACCCATAACCCTGACCTTACAACCTATGCATCCCGCGTGATTCATATGCTTGATGGCAAGATTGCAAGCGATACTAAAACACCGCGCGTCCTTAAAAAGCAAAGCGAAAAAATCTCGCTGGCCGATCGCCGCTCAGCCGCAAAAAAGCTAAAAGAAGAAAAGGCTCCCACTAAAAAGCGCAAAAAGAAGGAGTCAAAGAAATGATCCATCTATTACTGACCGAGCATATCCAAAATGCCGTCCACTCACTTCGTACCACTAAAACCCGTACGCTCCTTACGACGCTTGGTGTTGCCATCGGTGTGGCGAGTATCACTACAATTCTGTCACTCGCCAGCGGCATCACCCAAGTAGTAGCCGATCAGGTAGGCTCACTCGGCGGCAATATCGCCGTAGTACGCCCGGGTGCGTTTAATGACGGTGCCGAGTTCACCAACCCGATCACCCAGCAAACGTTCAGTACCAGCACTCTTACTGAAGAAGACGTTACTGATGTCGAAGAGTTGCCGGATGTCGAGGACGTGGCTCCGATCATGCTCATGAACGGTTCGATGCAAGCAGACGACACCACGCTCAAAAATGGCGCTATCGTCGCGACAACTCCCTCATTCGAAAATGTCAGTAACCTGACCGTCCGCGAAGGCCAGTTTATTGATAATGTCACTAACCGCGATACGGCCGTCATTGGTACGCAACTGTCGATTGATCTATTCGGAACCGATCAGCCAATTGGCAAAGTTTTCTCTATCCGCGGACAAAAGTTTACGATAATCGGGGTCCTGCAGCGATCAAATACTCCGGTCAACTTCAATAACGTCGACTTCGATAATGCGGCCATTATCAGCCTAGAGAGCGGAAAAAACTTCCACGAAGGCGTTGCTCAGATTCAACAGATCAACATCCGGGCTAAAAACGTCGACAAACTACCGAGCGTAATTTCCCAGACTAAAGCTCAGCTGCTAAAAAATCATCAAAACGAGAATGACTTCCAGGTGCTTTCAGGTTCTGAAGTCTCCCGCCCGACGAGCCAGTTCTTCATTGCCATTACCGGTGTCATGACAGCAATCGCGGCGATTTCCCTCGTCGTTGGTGGTATCGGCATCATGAACATTATGCTCGTTGGTGTCGCCGAGCGCACGCGCGAAATCGGCCTCAGAAAAGCAGTTGGCGCCAGTAATGGCAACATCATGAACCAGTTCCTTATCGAGGCGCTGATTATCAGCTTCTTCGGCGGTCTTATCGGCTACGCCGGCGGCTACGTTACCGCCTTCGGTATCAGCACCTTCTTAACGTTCGACCCAGCATTCACATGGGAAATTGTCGGCATTGCCGCCCTTACCTCGATTATCGTCGGAGTGATATTCGGTCTCTACCCAGCATTCCGCGCATCACGAAAAGACCCTATCGAATCTCTTCGTCAGTATCACTAGCCTAATTCTTTTTTGAGCTTTTCAATCAGCGCGACAGGCGTCGGATCAACGCCGTTTAGGATTCCCGTGTAAATACTGGCGAAGTCCGCTAATATACAGCCCCATAACATCTGTGCAATGACCGAGTCGCCAGGCATATCTATAACGTGCGACTTCGGCCGCTTGCCACTAAGCAGACGATCGCTTACTTCAAAACGTTTTAATACACGCTCGTGTTCGAATTTACTGACAAGATCAAAAACAGCAAATGGTTTCTCGACCGGATGTGAGGTCCAGCCTAAAAATTCATTGTGATTAAACTCCGGCAGTTCATTCCAAAACGCCATGTTCTTGGCGCTTTCATTCCAGCTGATCTTCCATTTATACCCGATTGGCGCCATTAGCTCGCCCGCATAAAATACCGGGGTCTTGCCTATACTCAAAAGTGCAATTTGTTTAGCCAGGTTTTTATCGGTCGTTGTCGTCGGCAGCCAATTCTGCGTCTCTTGCTCCAGCCAGGTGGCAGTATCAGCAATTTCACCAAAACGATCGTAGTTAAGCGTACCGAAGTGTGCGAGCAGCGCTACCAATCCGCGAAGCTGATAAATCATCGCCATGCGCGGTTGAATACCGGTCGGAATATCAACCCGGGCAATTCCGTCGCGTTCTGCTTTATCTTTTAATGCCCCGCCGGACGCCATAATTGCAACCTGCGCAAATTTTGTGCGCGCCTGCTCAAGACAAGCGAGCGTCTCTTCGGTGTTACCCGAGTAACTAGAGGCGATAACAAGGGTGTTGTAGTCGACATACTCCGGGAGGGTATATGAGCGTACGACTTCGATTGGCACGGTCAGTTCGTGCTTTAGCCAAGATTTCGCAAGCAGCGCCGCAAGAGCCGATCCGCCCATGCCCGCCACAACGATACGAGTAATCTCTCTTCCGTCATGGTCCGGCGACTGCACTTCCACCGAAAACCTCGCCTGCTCGTATTGCTTTGCCGCTACATCTAGCGCGTCAGACGGATCGCGCTGCTTTAATACATTATTATCGTCTAACATCTCTCGCCCCCTCCCGAGTTTTTCTTGCGGGTTGTACTACCACTATGATACAGTATTTAGTAAAGAAGCATAAGTAGTTTAATTAGAGGTGGGCATGGATATTCAACCGGCATCAAATCAGCAACCAATCAGTGACGACCAGGAACTAGCAAAAGTACTTGCAGGTGTTAATCAGCAAGCAGACGAAGCAGCAGCAACGCCAGCGACCGAAGATATTGCTACGGTTCCACCGGTACCTGAAGTACTTGCTACTCCAGAGCCAGAGCTACCAACCCTGCCAGTCACACCTGTCGAACCAGTTGCTCCCGTAGCACCTGTTGTTCCCGCCATGCCATCTATCGGCGGCAGCGGAGACCTTGACGCCATCAAACAAGAAGCCCTTGGCGAACTCCGCCCACTTGTCGATAAACTCGACGTCTCCCCAGAAGAAAAATTCGATACCTACCTGCTCCTTCTTCGCTCAACCGACGACCGCGATCTGATTGGCCCCGCTCACGAAGCAGCGCGCATGATCACCGACGAAGCTCGTCGTGCTCAGGCACTTCTCGATATCATCAAAGAGATCGACTACCTATCAGGCGGCAGCCAGCAACCAGCAGCGTAACCTTACAAACTATTAAAATAACCGGCTCAAGCAGCCGGTTATTTTATTTGTTCATGGGAGGATCCCGCGCCGCAAACTCGCGGCGCGGGGGTGCGGCCTTCAGGCCGGCGTCAGCTCACGATGAGCAGTGCCGACTTGTAGCCGCGGTACACCCTCACCTGGACTTGGTCGTCACTTCCGATGAAGTGACCGTCGATGTAGCAGATCGGACCCCCGCGAGGCGTCTTCTCGACCCGCTTGTCCGTGATGACCAGGGCAGCGCTCTGGACGAACTCGTTCCGTCCGAGCCCCCCGTAGTTGAATTCGACCGTCGCACCCTTACGGGCGCACGACAGGCTCCGTCGCCCATCGTTGTCAATCTGCAACGCAGTCATTGCTCCCCAATCGCCGAAGGTGTGTGTACAAAAGTAAAAGTAACATCATTACTTATTATTGTCAATAAAATACCCCTCGCATTATTGCAAGGGGTACTCACACTTATGGAATAGGGGCTAGAATCCCATACCGCCCGGCATGCCACCTGCTGGCATTGCAGGAGCTTCCGGTTCTGGCACGTCGACTACGAGTGCGCCCATCGTAGCTGCAGTCGAAGCGATCGATACCGCGTTCTGTACGGCTTCTTTCGTCACCTTTACAGGGTCAATCACGCCGTCTTTACGAACATCAACCAAACCCTTTTCCGGGTTGTTGACGTTAATTCCAAAGCCTATCTTCCCCGCTTCTACCTGTGCAAGGAGTGCTTCACTGTTAAGTCCGGCGTTCGCCATGATCTGCAGGAATGGCTGACGAAGCGCGTCTTTTAGAATCTGGCGGCCTGCTGCGATACTATCCGCACCGTCTGCCTTGATACTTGCTGATAGGTTAACGAGCGTTACACCACCACCTGCAACGATACCTTCGGCGAGCGCTGCCTTCGTTGCGGCAACGGCATCATCAACACGGAACTTCTTTTCGTCGATTTCGGTTTCCGACGCACCACCAACTTTAATGACGGCAACTTTGCCCGAAAGCGCCGCACCGCGCTTTTCGTACTGTTCTTTGTCGTATTCAGATGATGCGTTCTCAGCCTGCGCGTGAATCTGCGCAATACGAGCTTTTACATCGGTCGCTTTGCCGGCACCCTCAATAATAGTCGTCTCGTCCTTGCCAACAATCACCTTGCGAGCAGATCCGAGTACTTCAAGTCCGACGTTTTCAAAGGTCAGACCCTGGTCTTCACTAATAACAGTTGCACCAGTAAGGGTAGCGATATCGGCCAAAATCTCCTTACGACGGTCACCAAAAGCAGGTGCTTTGACGGCAACGGTGTTAAATACGCCCTTTAGCTTGTTGAGTACAAGGATACTGAGCGCTTCGCCTTCGATCTCGTCAGCAATCAGAACGACATCTTTTTTGCCCGCTTGGGCAAGTTTTTCGAGCATCGGCAAGAATTCCTGAACGCTCGCAATCTTTTTGTCGGTAATAAGCACGGCTGGCTTTTCGTAGACTGCTTCCTGGCGGTTAACGTCGGTTACAAAGAACGGGCTAACAAATCCGCGGTCAAGACTGAATCCTTCGACCACCTCGGCCTCAAGCTCAAGCCCCTGACCTGCTTCAACCGTAACGACGCCGTCTTTACCGACTTTTTCGATGACATCGGCAATCAGTTTACCGATTGTTTCGTCGCCCGCGCTAATAGTTGCCACTTCAGCCACACGGTCAGACTTGCCTTCAATACTTTCAGCCAAGCCATCCAACTGCTTCACGACTTCAGCACCGGCAGCCTCGATTCCCTTTCGGAGTTCCTGCGGATTATGACCGGCCGCAATCAAACGGTTCGCTTCTTTTAGGATATTGTACGTAAGCACAGTAACGGTCGTTGTTCCGTCTCCGGCTACTTTGTTGAGCTTGCTGGCAGCCTGCTTAATAAGCTCTGCGCCAACTTTATACCCGAGCGTCTCGTCGTCAACTTCGGGAAGATCGACGCTTTCAGCTACGGTCACGCCGTCGTGCGTTACGGTTGGTCCGCCGTAGCCCTTAGCGATCACAACGTTGCGGCCTTTTGGCCCGTACGTTACTTTTACTGCGTCGTAGAGTGCTTTTGCACCGCCGAGTACACGCTGGCGGGCATCGTCGTCATAAAATACTTTCTTTGCCACGTGTGTTTCTCCTAGATTGTCGCGAGGACATCTTCTTCTTTAATGATTAAGTAGTCGGTTCCATCGACCTTGAATTCGCTCGTAAATCCGTTATACAAAATACGGTCGCCTTCTTTTACTGCCTTTACATCGGGGCCGACCGCTTTAACGGTAAATACTGCGGTTTTTTCAGTTGCTGTGTCTGGCAGGTAAAGTCCGCCTGCGGTTTTTTTCTGCGCTTCTTCGCGTACGCAGACGACACGATCTGCCAGAGGTTTGATCGGTGTAGCCATGAATTCCTCCGTTTTATTAGCTTGTAATTTTATTGTATGTAAAAAAATTAGCACTTGCAAGACGCGAGTGCTAATTTTTCGTCGCAAAAATAACTACGCTATCTGTGTCAGTTCGCCTTTTGTCACAGCAGGCACAAAGTTACCCGCCTGAACAAGCTCGCGGATTTCCTTAAGGCCTGTCTCCATCGTGATCAGACGCCCATCTTCCTGGTAAAGCGAGATAGTCGTCACCTTCTCCATTTCGTCAAATCCAATGACAGCGGCTCCTGCAAAACCCGAGGTTTTTACATGGGCAATGGCAGCCTCATTGTCGCCGTTTCCGCCATTTACCACCGTTCGCCCTTGCAATCGAAGCCCCTCAATAACCGCCTCGGCAAGGTGCGCGGCAGCGGGCAGCGTCACCACAACGACCGCTCCATCATTTGGCAGCCAGTCGGCCAGCGCCTTGCCGACATTCCAGGCACACTCTACATTCAAACCGGTTTCTTCTGTGCCCCGAATATCAAACGCACTGATCAGTTCTTCACTCATATGCATCAATTGTAGCACGCCCTCAAGATAGTAAAACCCCTTGCCAAATCCGCATTCTACGTCCCGGTAATTGACTTTTTATTATGTTTATGCTAAAGTTTAGTAAAGCCCAATCAAAAACCAAAAATGAACTCTCAAGAAACACTCAACCCTCGCCGCTTCACCTCTGCCATCCAGAGCCAGACAGAGTTTCGAGCCGCCCTGCCAACGGCGGAACGTTTTCAAGCACTTGAAGACAAAGACAAGCAGCACTATCGCAAACGTGCAATAGCCGCAGGAGCGATTTCTCATGCTATGCGACTAGAAAAAGAGCGTGGCGAGTACGACCTTGACGCCAACCTCTTTAAACTCGTCGGTGAGTTAGAATCATTTTACACAAATAAGTCTACTATCACCTCCTTGTCGGATGCCTACGAAGGCGGCCCGCCCACTATGCCTCGGCACATTAAAGACAAGTTTTACGCCAGTAAGGATGCTGTCATTTCTTTCAACCATACACTACGCGAGGTCATCAATGCAGGTGCATCACGATTTGATTTTCACGAACTTCTCACCTTCATGACTAATATGCACATGGCGGCCGGCGGGCAGAAAACAGCTGCAAACTTCCAGGAACTCGCCAAGGATTCACTCGTGGGAATGCGAAACGAAATCGCTTTCGAGCAGATTCTTATTGCCAATGATATCGACTATGAGCTCGGCAGTGTCGAACAGGACGCTACAGGTGGTGACTTTATCATCGAAGGTGTGCCTGTTGATGTAAAATCGAGCCCTTCTGCAGTAGAAAAAGCACGCCAAAAAGCAATGCGCGAGGGCCGTGATCCAAACCTTATTATGTGGTCTCACATTCGATTCGAGGATTACGAAGGCAAATTAACCCTTCCGTACGAAAAAAATGGGGCGGTATTCGCTCGTGTCGAACCCTATATCGACCGTGCAATACGGTCATTTGACGCAAGAGCTGCTGTTTAGCATATATTGCAAACGTAACCTTAATATGATATAATTACACAGCTTCCACAGAGGAAGGGAGACGGTGATGTCCGTCCGCGAGTTCAGAGTGGAGACCCCCTCCACCTCGCAGGAAATTCGGGCAGCCGCCGGAAAGATTTTCGCAACCGGCAAGGGAACCCTCACGCTGGTTGGCGTCGAAATCGGCAACGAACTTGCCGAACGACGAGGCACCGTCGAACACCGGACGTTCGAGCTGGAGATCCTCTCGCTCGAACCCGGTACCGACTCGTTCTCGATCGAGGCGCAGGACATCTCTCCGGAGGGCCCGAAACAGTGGCTGAAGGTCTACCAGACCGAAGACCGCGAAGTTCACATCCAGGTGGCAGAATGATGCCGCTCCCGCTCCGCTCTGGCGGCGGTGACCTGAGCTCCCCTTCCGGGGGCCGTCACTGCCGCCAGGGCCTGTTTTTTTATAGCTCACCTTGTACAATAGTGATAATGACTATCCGTTTTGCTACCCCAAAAGAGACAG
>DASUVJ010000025.1:0-10492 GCA_036378995.1 Saccharimonadales bacterium (SeqCode) | reverse complement strand
AAGACTGTTGAATTAAAGACAAAGACGGTGAAACCATAGTTATGAAGAAATCAGATATCGCAATGATCATCCTAATAGCCTCGGTGAGCGTCATGGTGGCGTACTTTGCGGCAAAGGCTATCGTGGGTGATGTGCAGAACCAATCAGTCCAGGTTAAAACGACCGAAGAAATCACGACAGAAGTACCAGAGCCGGATCCGACGGTCTTTAATAAAGATGCGATTAATCCAACGGTTGAAGTTATCATCGGCGACGATGGACAGCCGCAATCGGGACAGCAATAGGAGCGTTAAGTTATGGCGCTTCTTACGAACGACATCCAGGAAAAACTGATCGCCCTCCTTTCCGAAGAAGGGCTGGTTACTGCTGACGTTCTAAAGACCGCACAAGATGATGCCGCCAAAGCAGGCAAGCCGCTTCTTTCGCTTCTTACGGAGCAGGGATCTGTTGATGACGAGCTGCTAACCCACGCCATCGCGCAGGTGTCCGGCGTGCCGTATGTCAATCTGAGCAATAGTATTATCGACCAAGACGTTCTGTCATTACTCCCCGAGGACATCGCAGAGCGATTCATGGCTGTGCCGCTTGCCGAAGTACAAAACCGCCTTGCGGTTGCCATGATCGACGCCAACAATGTCCAGGCGGTTGACTACCTTGCAAACCGTATCCAGCGTCCACTAAAGGTCTTTATGGCCTCAGAGGCAGGCGTTCGGCACGTGCTTGACCAATACCGCACTGACCTCTCCAGTGTGGACGAGGCGGCCGAAGCATCGCAAGAAGAAGCTTCAAGGGCGGGTGAAGGTGATATCAAAACAATCGTTCAGGATTCGCCAATTAGTCGCGCGCTCTCGACAATCCTTGAGTATGCAGTTAAGTCACGTGCCAGTGACGTTCACATCGAGCCGCTGGAAAAATCCCTCAAAATTCGCTGTCGTGTCGACGGCGTGCTGCGCGAGATCATGCAGCTACCAAAGTCGATCGAGCCAGCCCTTGTAAGCCGTATAAAAATTTTATCCAACCTCAAGATTGACGAGCACCGTATTCCTCAGGATGGCCAGTTTACGGTAAAGGTGGCTGCTAAAGAGGTGGACCTCCGTATTGCTATCAGTCCGGTTGTTTGGGGCGAACAGGTAGTGATTCGTCTTTTGGATAAATCGGGTAACAGTTTTGATCTTGAGCAAATGGGATACGCAGGACGTGCACTCCGCACAATCCGAAAGGGCGTAAAGCGTCCAAATGGTATGATCCTTACTTCTGGTCCGACAGGTTCGGGTAAGTCGACCAGTCTCTATGCGCTTATTAAAGAAATCAAAAACGACACCGTTAATATCGTTACCCTGGAAGATCCTGTCGAGTACAAAATGGACGGCGTCAACCAAATTCAGGTAAACGGTGATGTCGGCCTGACGTTTGCGAGCGGTCTTCGCTCTATTCTGCGTCAGGACCCCGACATTGTGATGGTGGGTGAGATTCGTGACTCGGAAACGGCAAACCTGGCAGTTCAGGCAGCCCTTACGGGGCACCTTGTGTTCAGTACGCTTCACACCAACTCGGCCGCCGGGGTGTTGCCGCGTCTTCTCGATATGGGTATCGAGCCGTTCCTTATCGCGAGCACGGTCAATACGATTATCGGACAGCGCTTGGTGCGCCGTGTGGCACCGAAGCGGGATGCGTACCAGTCGACGCCAATCGAAACGCAAAACCTTACGACGACGATCGGCCATCTTCTTCCAAAAACACAAGCGGATATCGCGCGCGTTTCAGAAGATTTAGGCTACAAAGACTTGCCCCTTGCAGGCCAAAGCGCTTATACTTTAGTCAAGGGAAAAGATACCCCGCAAACGCCGCGAGGCTATACAGGCCGAGCAGGACTCTATGAGGTGATGGACGTGAACGAAGAAATCCAAAATCTCATCGTTGCCCGGGCGACCAGCGCCGAAATTCAGCGTAAGGCCGTCGAACAGGGAATGGTCACGATGCGACAAGACGGGTATCTAAAGGCCCTGCAGGGAATCACAACGTTAGAAGAAGTGAACCGTGTGGCGGCAGATACAGCATAAGAAGGGTGGAAGATTATGAATAACCAAGAACTACGAATCGAAGTACTGCTCGAAGAGGTCGTAAAGAAGCGAGCCTCGGACCTCCACCTTCAGGTGGGGCTTCCTCCTATGCTGCGTGTTGACGGCAGCCTGGCGCCGATTGCCGGCTTTAACGCGCTGGATGAGCCGGCGGTTGAATCACTTGTTTTTGCTATTCTCGACCAAGACCAGCAGCAGATCCTTATGAAGGACAAGGAATTCGACTTTAGTTTCGCGTTCGGCACACTGGGGCGTTTTCGTGTAAACGCCTTTCACGAGCGCGGTAACCTGGCTGCAGCGCTTCGTCTGATTCCAAACGAGATCAAATCCGTTACAGAGCTCGGTATGCCTCCGGTTGTCATGGGCTTTGCAGACTTTCCGCGCGGTCTTGTGCTTGTGACGGGGCCGACCGGATCGGGAAAATCCACAACCCTCGCCGCTCTTGTGGATAAGATCAACAGCGAACGCTCAGACCATATTATTACCATCGAAGACCCAATTGAGTTTACTCACAAATCAAAGAAATCAGTAGTAGTGCAGCGTGAGGTTCACTACGATACTTATAGCTTCTCAGCGGCACTTCGCTCCAGCCTTCGACAGGACCCGGATGTCGTGCTGATCGGTGAGATGCGTGACCTCGAGACGATCTCGGCGGCTATTACGATTGCGGAAACCGGACACCTTGTGTTCGCGACGCTTCACACCAACTCAGCAGCGCAGTCGATCGACCGTATGATCGACGTATTCCCGCCACACCAGCAGCCGCAGATTCGTGCGCAGCTATCGAACATCTTGATGGCGATTTGTTCGCAGCGTCTTGTGCCGGCTATCGGTGGAGGACGAGTCGTTGCAGCAGAGGTGCTGGTTGCTAATCCGGCCGTTCGCAATATTATTCGCGAAGGTAAGTCGCATCAACTTGACGCTGTTATTCAAACCGGCGCCGACCAAGGAATGCAGACGATGGACCGTACGCTCGTTAACCTTATCCAGAGCGGTACGGTAACCTACGACGAAGCACGTAACTTTGCAGTAGACCTGACAGAATTTGAACGATTGATGAGAGGCTAGGGAAGTAAGTGAAGAAATTTGATTATCAGGCAAAGGACACCTCGACGAACAAAATCGTCAAGGCGACTGTCCAGGCAGATTCCGAAAGTGCTGCCGCGAAGCTCTTGATCGCTCAGGGGTTTACGCCGCTTGATATCAAAGAGGCGGACGAAGACGGCAGCTTTTTTGCAAAGCTGACTAACCGTATCACGACTAAGGATAAAATTGTCTTTACGAGGCAGCTTGCAACGCTGATCGGCGCTGGTTTGCCGCTTTCTCAGAGCCTTCACACGGTCATGGAGCAAACCGAAAATAAAAAGCTCCAATCGGTTGTTGAGGATATTGTTACGGCAGTTGAAGGTGGTAAGTCACTCTCCGACGCGTTTTCGAAGCACCCTGAAGTCTTCGATAAGGTCTTCCTGGCACTGATCGCTGCTGGTGAGGCATCTGGTACACTTGATGACTCGCTTCGTCGAATCGCTGCTCAGCAGGAAAAAGACGCGGCTATTATGAGTAAGATTAAAGGTGCCCTGACATATCCGTTGATCGTGCTGTTCGTTATCTTCGGTGTTATGGCGTTCATGTTGTTTACTGTTGTTCCACAAGTAGAGAAACTCTACGACGACCTCAATAAAACACTACCGTTCCTGACGCAGATCATGGTGTCGACGGCTGACTTCCTGGCGGCTTTCTGGTGGCTAGTAATTATTCTGCTTGGTATTGGTGTTTACTTCTTTATGCAGTATCTCAAAACGGAGGGCGGCATCAAGTTTAAAGACAACATGAAGCTGAATGTTCCACTGTTTGGCAAGATGTTCCGCAAGCTCTACATGGCACGTCTCGCGCGAACCGGCCAGACACTGCTATCGACCGGCGTTGCTATGCTCGACATGCTCCGAATCACCAGTGAGGCGGTTAACAACTCGATCATTTCAAAGAGTATTGACCGGGCTGCCGAGAAGGTAAAAGGCGGCAAGGCGCTCTCGACGGCTCTTCAGCCAGAGGAGTACATTCTGCCACTAGTGCCGCAAATGATTAAAATTGGCGAGCAATCAGGTAAGATCGACGAAATGATGGGTAAGACGGCTCAAGTGTACGAAGACGAATTGGATGAGGAGATTAAAGCGATCTCGACGGCAATCGAGCCGATCCTGATGGTCGTTCTTGCGGTCGTTGCCGGTGGTATGGTTGGTGCGATCCTTCTTCCGATCTACAGCCTGGTGAACGGAATTAATATCTAGACAAGACGGACAGGCTAGAGTACTATAAACGTAAGCGTTTCAGACGCATCTAAGTCAATCTGTTCATAGAAAGGTGGAATAAATTTTATGAACGCAGTACAAACAAACAAAGAGAAAGGCTTTACGATCATCGAAGTCGTGCTTGTGCTGGCTATTGCCGGTCTGATCTTCCTGATGGTCTTTATCGCTCTTCCTGCACTTCAGCGCAACCAGCGTGATACGCAGCGCAAGAACGACCTGAGCCGCGTACAGACAGCTGTACAGAATTACCAGTCGAACAACCGTAACCAGTTGCCGGACTTCAACGCAAACTTCATTTCTAGCTACCTCACAACTGGTGGTGATACATTTGCGGATCCAAACGGTAACGCATATACTTTCCACGATGGCTCAAACCCAACAACCTTTAGTACGACATCTGCACAGATCTACGTTACTGAGGGTGCTGTATGTAACGGAGAAGTTGTTGCTACCGGAAAAGGTAGCCAAAAAGTCGCCATTCAATACAAGCTTGAAGGTGGTGGTGTAGCCTGCGTTAACAACTAGTATTGTTCTGCCTTTCGTTAAACCCTGGAATCTTTCCGGGGTTTTTCTTTCTGCTTACGGTTTAGTGGTAGTATAAAGACATGGAACAATTAGTTGTGTATATCGTACTGGGCGTTTTGGGCCTTTGTATGGGTAGTTTTGCGGGTGCAACCGTATGGCGACTTCGCGCTCGGCAATTAGCAGAAGATAAAGCGGACGGTGAAAAGGTGGATGGGAAGGAGTATAAAAAACTCATTCCGCTTACCAAAGCTTCGCCACTTCAGGATAGGTCTCGGTGTCTGCGCTGCGGTCATACGTTGACCTGGTATGATCTTCTGCCGCTAGTAAGCTGGTTGAGCACGGGCGGCAAGTGCCGTTACTGTAAAGAAAAGATCGGTGTTTTTGAGCCTTTGATCGAACTCGGCGTGGCTACCTTCTTTGTGGGATCTTACATATTGTGGCCCACAGCATTTACTGAGGGTGCCGACATCGCACTGTTCGCATTATGGCTGATTGCGGGCGTACTGCTTGCTATTCTGTTTGCCTATGACTCCAAATGGTTCCTGCTGCCCAATAAGGTGATGTTCCCGTTAATGGCAGTAGCGGCCGTTGCGGCATTCCTGCAGATCGTCACATCATCGGATGCGGTAGGTGTTCTGATAAATATACTTCTTGCAAGCTTTATATTAAGCGGACTGTATCTAGTATTATGGGCGGCATCAAAAGGGCAGTGGGTTGGCTTTGGCGACGTAAAGCTTGGGTTAGCGCTAGCGCTTCTGCTGGCAGACTGGCAATTGGCGTTTATCGCGCTGTTTGCCGCTAATTTCATTGGCTGTCTGGTGGTGATACCGGGGATGCTAAGCGGAAAACTCACTCGAAGAACCCGTGTTCCATTTGGGCCGCTGCTTATTCTTGGTGGAGTCGTCGCTTTTCTATTCGGTGGTCCAATAACAGAGTGGTATATGACCACATTGATGGGAATCTAGATAGTTATCGGCTGAAAACACTTATGGTATAATGAGCGCACATGGGCATCAAAAACACACACGGTTTTACGATTATCGAAGTGATGCTGTTTCTGGCAGTAACTGGTTTGCTGGCCATCGGAATTTTGGCGGGGTCAGGGGTTGCTATTGGTCAGCAGCGCTACCGCGATAGTGTGAACTCTATGAAATCTCTCTTACAGGAGCAGTATAACCAGACCTCAAATACGGTAAACAGTCGTCCGGGCGATGAATCGTGTGCGAATGCCGTCGTAACAGAGCCACCTTCTAGTGTTCCGAATCCTCAAGCACGTGGTACGAGCGACTGCCTGATCATGGGGCGTCTGATTGTCGTCGGTGCGGATGGTAAGCAGCTGACCGGCTCCAGCGTTGTCGGCTATCGTACTTCTGATACGGCTCAGCAAGAATCGACTGATATTGCCGAGCTGACGACTAATTATGTTCTTGGCGTATCGCCTGATGGGCAGCTGACCGATACGGTCGAGTGGGATGCACGTGTTGTCGAGCCAAAAACTACGACACCGTTTCCTGTTTCTATTCTGATTATTCGCTCGCCACTTGGAGGCTCGGTGATGACGTTCGTACGTGAAGGTGTGCAGACGAACCTGAACTCGATGCTTTCGGCAGGAGTGTCTGCTGATAAGACAGATCTTTGTATCGATGCGCCGTTAGGAACATTCGTGGGGGATCGTTTGGCGGTCAGGGTAAACGGCTACGCAACGAGTGCCAGCGGTATCGAGATCCCGCCAGAAAGCGATAACATATGCGACTAAAATCGGCGCAAAGGGGAGATACGATTATAGAGGTGCTATTTGCCGTGGCGGTATTCGCCATGGTAGCCGTGGCGAGTATGACAATCATGAACCAGGCAACCGCGACCGCTCAGCGCTCACTCGAGATTACGCTGGTGCGTCAACAGATCGACGCTCAGGCCGAAGCGATTCGCTACATCCATCAGGCATATGTCGCCAGTTTCCAGAAGGACGGCCCTGCGCCAACCGGAACAGCCGGAGAATGGGTGAAGATTACGAATCCGACGACAGGCAAAGGTGCGACGCGTGCATCCGAGTTCGGGGTAGTAAACGGCGAGAGCTGCCTGGCTACGACCCCAGGCGAGAAGCCGTTCATTCTTAATGCTCGCACGGCTCGTCTGCATGCGACAACTCCAGCTATGCAACCACCTGCGGGTATGTCGGTACCGCCATTTGCGCAGGTTCAGTATGATGCAAGTTCGGTCATTACTATGACGTATGGTTTGTGGGTAGAGGCCGTCCCGTCGACTGGCTCTGCGCAGACGGGGTTTGTTGATTTTCATATTCGTGCCTGCTGGCAAAGTCCCGGCAGTTCTGCGCCGATGACATTAGGAACGATCGTGAGGTTGTATGAGCCGCGTTAACACATATAAGGGATTTACATTGGTAGAACTCATGCTTGCCATGACTTTTATCTCTATTTTGCTCGTCGGTATAGCTATCACGACAATTCAGATTAGCCGCATATACAATAAGGGAATCACGCTTCGCGAAGTGAACCAATCGGGGCGTGCAGTAGCTGATGAACTGCAGCGGACGATTGCAAGTAGCACGCCGTTTGACGCAGACCCTGCATCGCCAACTTCACGCTATATTGTTCGGCCGGGCGGCGGGCGTCTATGTGTAGGTCGTTATAGCTATACCTGGAACTATGGTAGTGCGATCGCGGGTGGGTCTGGTGCTCCCGCAGTGTTTACGCGTTATCAGGATAATAACGACCCGGTTCGTTTTGCCAAAGTGGATGATCCGAGCGCCTCGCTCTGCCAGGATCCTAACCTCCGTGTAAATAGAGGACTAGCTACCGAGATGCTTTCAGCGGGTGACCGCGACCTGGTAGTGCATGCATTTACGGTAACCCGCGGGTCCAGTGACCTCGATATCGGCCAGGCACTTTATGCGATTTCTATGACGATCGGCACGAACGATCAGCAGCAACTCGTGACGAATGACTCGGCCTGCAAGCCGCCAGCTCAGGGCGTGGGTAATGAAGACTACTGTGCAGTAAACCAATTTGACATCGTTGCGCGAGCCGGTAATAAATCAGAGGGAGAATAAAAGATGACAGGCAACTATCTTAAAAGCAGGGAGCACGGAGCCGTATCGCTCTTTATTGTGGTGTTCACGGCGCTTTTAATGTCGGTCGTAACGATCAGCTTTGTGCAGCTAATGGTCAAAGACCAGGAGCAGGCAACGGCAAGCGACCTTTCCCAAAGTGCCTATGATTCTGCTCAGGCGGGGGTTGAGGATGCCAAGCGTCTTTTGCTTTTGGAGCAGGCATGTCAAAACGGAACGGCCTCTTCTGGTGTTAACTGTGGAGCAGTTACGAATGCGCTCACTCCAGCTCCGGGACAGCGCCAGACAGAATGTAATACACTTGCACAGTCAGGAATCGTGACCGAAACAAATAATGAGACTATTATCCAGCAGGATGCCGGCGATGAAAATCTGGATCAGGCCTACACCTGCGTGAAGGTGGCAAAAAACACCGAAGATGTATTAGGCGACTTGGATATAAACGAATCAAAGATTATCCCCCTCAATGCCGCTGGCGAATTTACTAACGTTGAACTTAGCTGGTTTAGCGACGAAGATATCACCACGACGGATAACCCGACTATCGGCTTTCCTTCAACCGGTACGAATGTTCATCTTCCTCGTGTTGGAACGCGTTGGCAATACAATTATCCGGCACTGATGCGTGCGCAAGTTATTCAGCTTGGCGGTACGTTTACGCTTGATCAGTTCAATGATGCAACCGGAAGCGGCAGTAACGCTAATACATTATTCCTGTACCCCTCAGCCGTCGGTGCGACAACAAAAAGTTTTGCGACTGATGGACGCCGTAACCCTGGCAATGCTCCGCAGCCGATCCGTTGCCGTGCGACTTTAGCAGGTGGTGGATATGCTTGTACGGTAACGCTTCAATTGAGCGCACCAGCTGATGGCAACACAACCAATCGAAATGCCTACCTTCGCCTTAGCGCGCTCTATAACCAGGCGCACTTCAGTCTTCGCCTGACAAACGGCACCGGCAGCGACGTTCCCTTTAATAATGTCCAGCCAGAAGTTGATTCCACCGGCCGAGCAAATAATTTGTTCCGTCGTGTTGTTTCTCGTGTTGAACTAAGAGGTGAGTTCGAATACCCTGATGTCGAAATGGACGTTACTGGGGATCTGTGTAAAAACTTCTCTGTAACTACTGAAACAGGTGATTACCAGAACAGCAGTACTTGTACACCGTAGCTATCAGTCAGTGTCGCTGTGGAACTTCTCGTAAACCTCACGTAGGTGTTCATCAGTCACGTGGGTATACACCTGAGTCGTGCTAATGTTGCTATGGCCAAGCATTGACTGAACGCTGCGCAGATCAGCGCCATTCATGAGCAGATCGGTAGCAAAGCTATGTCGCATCGTGTGGGGGCTTACATGCTTTGTGATACCGGCGAGCCGGGCGTAGGTGTTAATAATTCTTTGAATACTTCTTGTACTCAGACGGCGGTAATCTCCAGAGGTGCTGGCGGTATTATTGCGGCTATAGCTAAGGAATAGCGGAGGGAGGTTATCCATACGCGCATCCAGGTAATCTTCAACCCGAAGTGCTGCCGCCTCGCCAATAAACACAGGCCGGTCTTTTTGTCCTTTACCACGCACCATGAACTCGCGCCGCTTTGTATTTACGTGATCTCGGTTCAAGTTGGCGAGCTCCGATACACGAAGGCCGCTTGAAAAAAGTAGTTCAATAATCGCTCGGTCACGCAGGCCTTTTTCGCTGTCTAATGGGATAGCATCGAGCATGCGTGCGATTTCATCGTAATGAAGAAACGTCACTTGTTTTCGTGATATTTTCGGAAGTTCGATTTTTTCAGGACTAAGGCTTGGAATGTCACGTTTTGATAAATATCCCAAAAAGCCGCGGAGCGCGATTAAATGGTAGCTCTGAGTGATTGTAGCGAGCTCTTCTTCGTTCTGATTTTTGTAACGGTTCAGCCAGAGTCTGTATTTACGGATAACTTCCGATGTAATTTTGGAGACCTGAATATCGTCGGTAAATTCTACGAATCGCTCAAGATACAATTTGTAGTTCTCGGCTGTTTTGGCCGAACGGCCGCCTTCGACCTCGAGGTGCTCGATATAATCCATGATCAGTTCACTGACGTACATAGTATAAGCATAACCTAGAAAGGGGAGCGAATCTATTGTAATAAGGGACGGTTTGATACAATGAAGGAAATCATAAAGGAGAAACGATGAGTTCAAACGTACAGAAAACACTAGTATTGTTTAAGCCCGACACAGTGCAGCGCGGCCTGGTAGGCGAGATACTGACCCGCTTCGAGCGCGTTGGTCTTAAGATTGTCGCTACAAAGATGATCGCACCGGACAAAGAGCACTACTTCCAGCACTACGAAGGCATTGGTCAGATGGTGACTCGTCGTGGTGAACAAGCGTTCAATGTAACGCTCGACATGATGACCTCTGGTCCTGTTGTCGCCATGGTGTTTGAAGGGGTCGAGGCAGTTGCGCTTGTTCGTAAGCTCGTTGGTCCTACCGAGCCTAAATCAGCA
>DASUVJ010000024.1:0-7782 GCA_036378995.1 Saccharimonadales bacterium (SeqCode) | reverse complement strand
CCGCGCGCCTCGTCACCTCACTTTCACCCCTACCCGCTCATTCACCAGCATATAGCTGGTTTTTTTATTTGTTTGAAACAAAGTTGAAAAAAATACTAATATACGCTACCATACGTAAGTCTTGTCCGCTGATCACAGAGGAGTGATCATCGTGGTACACATCGCCGTGGACGGCGGGGGCACCAACCTCCGCGCCGCACGATTCAATAACGGCTTCGAGGAGGGGCGGATCACCGTCCCCACCGATGCCGAGAGCTACAGCAAGACCCTCGCCGCGCTCCACGGCTCGATCGATGAGCTGCGGGGCGGGCAAAAGCTCGACGGGATCGGTGTCTCGATCGCCGGTTCTACCGACGGTGAGCGCATCATCGCCGCGGGCAACCTGGGGGCGTTCGCGGGCGAACCGTTCGCCTACGACCTCCGCACCATGCACGGCTGCCCCGTCTGGCTGTTCAACGACGGTCAAGCCATGGGCGCCAGCGAGTACAGCGTCCAGGGCACTCCCCTCGTCTTCGCGATCTGGGGGAGCGGCGTCAACTTCGCCTTCGTGCTGGGAGACGACATCTTCTCCCCCGCAGGCGGCGGTCCCTCCATCATCGGAGAGGGCGGCCACCAGCGGATCGACGACGACGCCTGGGGCGGGCGGAAGTGTGGCTGCGGGCAGCTCGGCTGCCTGGAGGCCTACACCGGTGGCACCTCCATCGAGCGCCACTACGGCTACCCGGCCGAGCGCCTCAACGAGACGGAGTGGGACGCCGTCTTGAGCCGCATGGCTCACGGGGTACACAACGTGATCACCCTCACGGGTGGTCGCCTGCCCATCTTCTTCGGCGGGGGCATCGCGTGCAGGCAAGCTGCGCGACTGCCCGTCCTGACGGACAAGCTGAAGGAGACGCAGCTCATCGTCCCCACCCTTCCGACGATCTCCCGTGCCACGCACGGTGAGGACGCCGGCCTCCACGGAGCATCGCGCATCGTGGAACACCAGCTGGCTGCTGCCTGACCGGCGCGCCAGCGAGCCCCCGGCCCGGATGCACATCCCCGGGCCGGGGGCGGAACCCCCACCTGTATCTATTTGTGCTATAGTGAACACTTAGAAACCGAGAATACGCCCATGCTACTTAGTAAACGTCTGATAACTTGGTCCAGCTTCATCCATCCCCTTTCTGCATAGAGGATGTTTTTAACTGCTTTGCTAAAAAGCAAGATCGTCCTCCAATACTAACCTGGAGGATTTTTTAATACTCCCTAAAGGAGCTCTGTTGCAGAATTTTCAAGCGAACTTGTAGCTGCCGCGCGCAGCCATTTAGGCGATCCGACTATGTACCATCAACGATTTGCCGGCAACTGTATAGAGACACCGAGCGAGCGCTGTTTTAGTGACGGTCTCGGCTCTAAACTATTTGATTGTTCTGGTTTTGTTATTAGATCTGTCAGCGAAACACTCGGCCAAGACACCCTTGAACAAGCAGAACGTGCCCGGCATGTTCGCGACATGTGGCAGATTGCCGAGCAGCAGGACGCGCTCCGCATGGCTCACCTTGTCGTCGGCTCGCTGGTCGTATTTCGCCGAAAGTACATCATTAAAAACGAAAAAACGGTCATTCCGGGACATATCGGAATCGTCACTAAAACAAAAGGTGGCATCGACGTGATCCACGCCAATATAAAGACCGGTCGCGTAGCAGAAGAACCGATCGAACGCATTGGCGCCCCTATGGGATGCCTGGCAATTAATTTATTCAACACCGAGGAAAGATACGTATGAAAATAACAGCGATAAAAACACGGGTCGTCCGTGCAAACGAATGTACTTTAGAGGATTTACTCCGCGAGAGTCTGCAGGAATTAGAGGAGGACTCCGTCCTGACGATCAGCTCTAAAGTCGTAGCACTTTGCGAAAGCCGCGTCGCCGATACGGCCCTTACTACAAAGAGCGAGCTCATCAAGCAAGAAGCCGAACAGTATACGCCGGACGGATTTAACAAGTACGGCTTTAATTTTACCGTTCTAAGCAATACTTTTATCCCCTCGGCCGGTATCGACGAGTCAAACTCGGACGGCCACTACGTCTTATGGCCAAAAGACCCGCAAAAAACCGCCAACGAGATCCGCGCGTTTTTATGCAGGCAATTTGGGCGTAAAAACATAGGCGTCATTATTACCGATAGCACCTCTATGCCGCCGATGCGCTCAGGTACCGTTGGGATTATGCTTGCCCATAGTGGCTTTTTGGCGGTGCGCCAACTAGCGGGAACAAAAGACTTGTTCGATCGTCCATTTGAAGTCGCGCGCTCCGCGATTGGAAGCGGTCTAGCTGCGGCAGGCAACGTGGTCATGGGCGAAGGCGCCGAACAAACACCGATAGCAGTCATATCGGATATTCCGTTCGTCACGTTTCAAAATCGTAACCCCACAAAAGCCGAGCTGGAATTTTGCTACATTCAGATGGAAGATGACCTTTATGCTCCCTTCCTGCTTTCGGCACCATGGAAAAAAGGCGGTGCCTCGGACTAAAGCTCGCCCCAGTTTTTACCGGTTGAGACATCTACCTTCAGTTTTACTTTAAGCTCTGGGTAGATGTTTTCCATCGTGTCTTTTAGAATGTCGGCGACTTTTTCGGCGTTTTCCTTCGGGCACTCTACTAAAATACTGTCATGGATCTGCAGCACCTGTTCGCCGAGATCGCCGAGTTTTTCGTCGACTTTTAGCATGGCCATCTTCATGAGATCAGCTTCCGTCCCCTGGATCGGCATGTTGGCAGCGGCGCGCTTTGCGCCTTCGCGCACCATAAAGTTACTGCTGTTAACATCCGGCGTTGGGCGGCGTCGGCCAAAGTACGTCTCTACGTAGCCTTCGGTGCTCGCCTTTTGAAGCGTGTCGTCGATGTATTTACGGATCGGTGCGCGAAGTTCGAAGTACTGGTCGATAAAGTGCTTCGCCTCGGCGAATGTCATGCCAGTTGCGGCCGACAACCCATGTGGGCTCATGCCGTACAGTACACCAAAGTTGATCACCTTAGCCGCGCGGCGCTGGATCTTTGTGACGTCGTCCATTGGGATGCCGTAGGCTTCGCTGGCGGTTTTTGTATGGATATCCGTATCGCCATTAAAGTCATTGATGAGCTTTTTGTCGTCTGCAAGAACAGCCGCAAGACGCAACTCAAACTGTGAGTAGTCGGCGCTTACAAATACTTTGTCACCTTCCGGTACAAAAGCCTCGCGGATACGGCGACCGAGGTCGGTACGAACCGGAATGTTCTGCAGGTTCGGCGTCGTGCTGCTGAGCCGGCCGGTTGCGGCAACGTCCTGATTGAACGTGGTATGGATACGGCCGTTTTCGTCAGCTGCCTGCGGAAGCGTATCGACGTAGGTGTTTTTTAACTTGGAGAGTTCGCGGGTGCGTTCGATGAGTTCTATGATCGGGTGCTGACCACGAAGCTTATCGAGTTCTTTTTGCCCGGTACTGTAACCGGTCTTCCCTTTTTTAATGCCGGTTGTCGGCAGCTGTAATTTGGTAAATAACACTTCTGAAAGCTGCGTTGGGCTGGCAATATTAAATTCGTAGCCGGCCATTGCATACATTTCTTGTTCTAGCTTGTCATGCTCCTGCCCAAGCTCTTTGCTCATCACCGCAAGCAAGTCTTTGTCGACTTTAATTCCTTTTGCTTCCATGCGGTAGAGCATGTACGTCAGCGGGAAATCCATGGTATGTGCGACTTCGGCGATACGCGGCTCTTTTTTAAAGCCAGCCTTTTGATCGTCGTAAATTCCCCAAAGAGCCGCAGCTACCTGCCCGGCGTTGCCAGCTTCGAGTTCCTCATTCGCAAGGCCATTGATCGAGCGGTCACGTGCGAGCGGATCAAGCAGGAATGCTCCTTGGCGCAGATCGTGGACCTTATCAAAGCGGATTTCGACACCCTGACTATGCGCCGTATGATATAAATCCTTGGCGTCGTACGTCACGACGTTTGCCATTTCAAGCACACGCCAAATGCTGGCATCAACGTTTTTAAGCGGCGTACGCGCGACAGTCTTGCGGTCGCCCGAGAGCCAGACCTCGCCGTCAAACAAATGAACGAGGGTTTCGCTTTCAGCTTCGAGTGTAAGGGTTTTGGGCCATTCGACCTCGACCAACGCAGGCAGTTCTTTTTTAGGTTCGGCCGCGTCAAACAGACTGCCCTGCGCGTTGTTTTGCATATGTGACGGCAAGCGGCGCACAAGCGAGTTAAACTCGAACCGCTTTAATAGCTCGGCCAGTTTTGCCGTATCGAGTTCGCGCGCATCCATCGCCTTCGTGTCAATATCCATCGGCGCGTCGCACCAGATCTTTCCGACTTCGCGGCTTAGATACGCCGAGTCTTTACCGGCTTCCAGCTTTTTTGCGATAGTCGGCTTTATATCATCCAGGTGATCGTAAATATTATCGAGCGTTTTGTATTCCTGCAGAAGCTGTACGGCGGTCTTCTCACCGATACCAGGCACACCTGGCAAATTATCTGACGAGTCACCCTTGAGCGCCTTTAAGTCAAGGAACTGGTCGACGGTAATGCCATATTTTTGTTCCAGGTACGCAACGTCATACTGCTCGATATCAGTAAAACCTTTTTTAAGAGCGTACACATGCGTCAGCGGGCCGACGAGCTGAAGCATATCAAGGTCGCTCGTAATAAGGCAGGTTTCGATCCCCTTCTCTGTGGCCTGAGTAGCAAGCGTTCCCATGATGTCGTCAGCTTCGTAATCGTCGTATTCGTACATTGGCCAGTTAAAGGCGTCGAGAAGTTCAGAAAGCATCGGAATCTGCGCAAAAAAGTCTTCTGGCGGTTTTTTGCGGCCAGCTTTGTAGGTTGGCATAAGTTCGAGGCGCCGGCGGATGCTCGTGCCTTTTTTATCCCAGGCAACCGCCACGTAATCGGGCTCTAACTTTTTAATTACTTCGAGCGCCAAGCTCGCAAACCCAAAGACGCCGCCGGTTGGCGTGCCATCTTTAAGGCTGAGGCCCGGCATTGCGTAATACCCGCGGTAAAATACGCTTTTTCCGTCTATCACTACCAACCGTTTCATGTTACTAGTATACACGCCTCTGGTATTTCTCTGTTACAATGAAGCTGTATGAAACACCACGAAAACGTCAAGATCATCGCGTTCGTCGGCCTGGCCGGCAGCGGCAAAAGCACCGCGGTCGACTATCTCACACACAAGGGGTATCCAAAAGTCTACTTCGGCGGCGTCATTTACGATGCTATGCGCGAAGCCGGTATTGAAATTACGCCGGAGAGCCAAACGACTTTCCGCGAGGAAATCCGCAAACAAGAAGGAAACGACTTTGTCGTTAAACGTATTATCAAGCAAATCCGCGGACTGATCGATGCCGGACAACACCGTATTATTGCAGACGGGCTTTATACCTGGAGCGAATACAAAATTATGAAGCATGAGTTTCCGGGTGAATTAACGGTCGTTGCCGTCGTGGCGCCGCGCCATGTGCGTCATCACCGCCTTGCCAACCGCCCTGAGCGACCCTTTACTGAAGCTGAAGCCAGTACCCGTGACTGGACGGAAATCGAAAACCTCGAAAAAGGCGGGCCTATCGCTATTGCCGACCACTACCTGATGAACGACGGTGACATGGAACATCTGCACAAGCAAATTGATAAAGAACTGGAACGCATCAAGTTCTAGCAAATAAAAAACTCCGCACATTGCAGCGGAGTTTTTTGTTTGACCGAGGTTTTAGCCCAGGTATTCGTGAAGCTTTTTAGCATCTTTGTGCTTGCGGAGCTTAGCGAGAGCTTTGGCTTCGATCTGACGAATACGTTCGCGTGTGACGGCAAATTCCTGCCCCACTTCTTCTAGGGTGTGGCTTTTTCCGCCCTCGAGACCGAAACGCATCTTAACGATCTTTTGCTCGCGCTCGGAAAGCGTCGAGAGAACCGCTTGAACCTGTTCCTTCAGGAGCTGGTTGGTCGCAGATTCCTCGGGAGTCGCACCGTCTTCGTCCTCGATGAAGTCACCAAGAACACTGTCTTCGTCTTCACCGTCACGGCCAACACCGGCATCGAGACTGGTGATGTCCTGCTTGATCTTGATGACGTATTCAACTTTTTCTGGCTCCATCTCGAGCTCTTTGGCAAGCTCTTCGATGGTTGGTTCACGGTTGAGCTCCTGAGTCATACGGCGCTGTGTGCGGAGCAGCTTGTTGATCGTTTCGACCATGTGCACCGGAATACGGATCGTACGCGCCTGGTCGGCAATCGCGCGAGTAATCGCTTGGCGAATCCACCATGTCGCGTAGGTAGAAAACTTAAAGCCCTTGTCCGGGTCGAACTTTTCGACGGCGCGGAGCAGACCGGTGTTACCTTCCTGAATAAGATCCAGGAAATCAAGGCCACGGCCACTGTAACGCTTAGCGATTGAGACCACTAGACGCATGTTTGCCTCTGCCATTTTATCCTTAGCGCGCTTATCGCCTGACTTTACCTTTTGGGCAAGCTCCAGCTCTTCCTCTGCGGAAAGCAACGGGATCTTACCGATTTCGCGAAGATACAAACGAACGCTGTCGTCTGATACGTCATCAAAGTACTGCCCATTATTGAGCGTATCGATGTCATCTTCTTCTTCGTCAACGAGCTCGTCCAGAGCCGGTTCGTCCAGATCGCCGAGCGGGCCGCCGCTGGCGTCGATTACTTCTGTATCGTCATCTGCTGGCTTGATATCATCTTTGGCCACGAGTTATCTCCTTTATTAATGTGTTTAGCTGCGTGCGCAGTTCCATCGCTCTCGCGTCGTCGTCGGAGGCTTCCGCCTCGCGGAGTTCACGGGTTAATTGTTCCTGCTTTTGTTTCTTGTGTTCATTTGTTACTTGGCGGAGCAGCCGTGCCGTTTCAAAGTAGCGATCTTGGTCGCTCCAACCGGCATATCGGGCGTCGGCCTTCAATAGTAATATTTTCACATACGTATCGAAACTTTGCAAGTCGGCCGGAGTCGAGGAAACAGCAGTGCCGGGGTGAGTCTTAAGATACTCAGCAACTGCCTGGCGCTCTTCGCCCGCGAATATCTTGCTATCTACGCCTACAAACAAGTCTTGGATTGCCGCGTCGGTAAGACCGGCAGCAAGAGCATTGTCTTGGTAGACATACGCGTCAGGCTCTGCTTGCTGAGTCGTCTGAGCTTTTACTGGCTTTTTCTCAGGCTGCTTTTCATCGGCCATACTGGCGGCCAATTTACTTTTTACAGCCTCGAGGGATGATCCGATCATATCAGCGATTTTTTTCTCGTAGTGTTCGCGTTCAACGGCATCACCGAGGCCACGGACAACGTTCAAACCGGCGGTCGTAAAGGCACGCTTGCCGCTTGCCGCCGTAAGATCTTCGCGTTCGGCGTATTGCTCTAAAATCCAATCAACCGCAGGTTTGCTAGCATCGATCGCCTGCTGCCAAAGCGCGGGATCTTTTTGAATAAGCTCGTCCGGATCTTTAGCGCCGTCCGGCAGTGAGATAATCGTCAGTTCGACACCAACTTCGCTGGCAATCGGAATTGCGCGTTCGGTCGCAGCGATACCTGCTTTATCACCATCGAATGCCAGGCGAATATTGCCGCTGAGACGCCTGAGAGCGCGCAGATGATGTTCTGTCATGGCGGTTCCGGCCGTCGCCACCACTTGTTGAATGCCTGCCTGATGGCTACTGACGACATCCAGGTTGCCCTCAACGATCACTGCATAATCGCTCGTTCGAATCGCTTCTTTTGCCTGCGAAAGCCCGAAGACATGCCGACCTTTATC
>DASUVJ010000023.1:0-8925 GCA_036378995.1 Saccharimonadales bacterium (SeqCode) | reverse complement strand
GTCGCCGCCATGGCCGTGGGCGCGTTTATCTTATCGCAACTCCGCGGGATGGAACTCGCCGAAAGCTTCAGGTTTATTATCGCGCTTTCCGTCAGCGCCGTACCAGAAAGTCTCCCGGTGGCTATCTCTGTTGTACTGGTGCTTGGTATGCGCCGCATGGCTGCTAAAAAGGCACTTGTCCGTACAATGCGCGCCATTGAGACTATCGGCACCATTACCACCATTGCAACGGATAAAACCGGCACACTTACGAAAAACAAACTGACCGTATTAAATACTTGGACGCTTTCATCATCGCTCGTTTCTACTATGGCCGGCAGTATTAACCGCCGTGACGGCAAGCTTCATGATCCGCTCGATGACGCGTTTATGGCGTACACCGAAGAGCAGGGAGCGGCTATTTCTAAGTACCAGCCTGCCGAGACATTCCCGTTTGACCAAGCTATGGCAATGAGCGGTAACTTATGGCACAAAGGGAGTGATTACCATTTAGCGCTTAAGGGTGCACCCGAGCAGGTACTAGCAGCCAGTGATTTAACAGAGAACGAACGCGAGCAGGCCGAGGCGATGCTTCATAAGCTAACAGGCGAGGGGTACCGCGTGATTGCTCTCGCGCATCTCGATAGCAAAAAGCCTATTAAACTCCTGCGCGATCTCAAAAAAACCAAATTAGAATTTGATGGCTTCGCTGCGGTCGCCGATGTTCTCCGACCGGAAGCTAAAAAGGCGATCGAAACAGCCCTTAATGCCGGCGTGACTGTCCGCATGATCACGGGCGACCACTTCGAAACTGCGTTTCACATCGGCAAACAACTCGGCATGGTCTCGCGCCGCGACCAAGTATTCGACAGCCGCCGCATGCATGTAATGAGCGACGAAGAGCTAGAGAAAATCATCGACGAAATCCGCGTCTTCTCTCGCGTCATCCCCGAGCACAAATACCGCATCCTCTCCATCCTTAAAAAACACAATATCACCGCCATGACCGGCGACGGCGTCAACGACGTACCAGCACTCACTAACGCCCATGTGGGTGTCGCCATGGGGAGCGGGGCACACATTGCAAAAGACGCCGGCGATATCATCCTGACCGACGACAACTTTAAAGGCATCGTTGATGCCATGCGCGAAGGCCGCACCATATTCGCCAATGTCCGGCGCATGCTGTACTATCTGCTTGCGACCAATACAGGTGAGGTCCTTACCATGATCGGTGCACTTGTCGTTGGCCTCCCCGTGCCCCTCATGCCTGTACAAATCCTCTGGATCAACCTCGTTACGGATACGTCCATGGTAATTCCCTTGGGGCTCGAGCCGGGCGAAAAAACCAACATGACCGCAAAACCTCTGCCACCGACCGCGCCTATCCTTAATAAATACCTCATATCCCGTATGGTGCTCATCGCACTGACCATGGCTGGCCTCACAATTAGTCTGTACGCCGCGTACAGCGCACAGTACGGCCACGATTACGGCCGCACCATCGCATTCTCATCACTCGTTGTCATGCAGTGGGCAAGTGCGTTCTGTGCCCGCAGCGAATACCAATCGCTCTTTAGCCGTCTTGGCGTATTCAATGGAAAGTTCTATATCGGGCTTACTGTCGGGCTTATCCTTCAGGGACTTGTTTTATTCGGTCCATTCGGACCGTTGCTACACATTACGTCAGTTGCGATAGGCGATCTTGCCATCACCGCCGCCGTCGCGTTCGTTGTACCGATTACCATCGTCGAGATCCACAAATGGATCGGCCGCCGCTGCTTCCTGCCAAGCAGGGCAAACACCTAGCAAAAACAGATACCATTATGGTATACTTACCAATGTTTTGGGGTGTCGCCAAGTGGTAAGGCACATGGTTTTGGTCCATGCATTCGGGGGTTCGAATCCCTCCACCCCAGCCATGAAAATAGTCTTAGGTCTTCTGATCTAAGACTATTTTCTTTGCCATGGTTGTGATCTGAACGCCCGGTTTTGCAAAGCAAAACGACGCGGGGTTCGGTGAAGCGAAGCGAAATTCTGGAAGAGTTTACTCTTACCAGAATGAGCAAGCGAAAGAGGCCTTAGCTGATATCCCTCAATGTCTGTTGAAAGAAATGACTTATTATATTAGGATAACCACTTCGACAATCCCTCCACCCCAGCCATGAGATTATTGAAAAGACTACAGATTGAACTGTAGTCTTTTTTAGAACAAAAAGTTCGAATCCCGCCTCTCCTTACCCCTTTCGATTAGGTTTCCAAAATTTTGCATAGCGAACAGGGATTGGCATCTATTATTGCGACTAAGTTTCGTTCAGTGCTCCAATCTACTTTGTGACATTTTAGCTATATTCCGGAGAACCGCCAACTCTTAAGAATGTTTAATGTGCTAATATTAAAACAATAACACGTATAAGGATACATAGTATTAGCAGTATTTAGTTTATAAAGGTGTTAGAGGCAAGATAATATTACTTTTTCCTTCGACTCTTCGCTATTTTCATCGAAATCATCTTCCAGCTAGAATACTTCCATAGGTGTTAGAGGGTAAGCTAAAATTGCACAGACGTATAAAATAAGGTAAACGACACTTAGCTAAATCTCGTGCTATATTTACAGATAGTGCAACGAAAAAGTATTTACAATCCTTAAAAAAATAGCTATGATGAAAGCACAATAAGTTTTCCAGGAGGAGTAGATATGGAAAAAACAGAGGTGCTAAAAGACAAAGTTAACGAAGCTTATGCTGCCGTTAGCGACTTAACTGACAAGGATTTTAAACTTCAGGGGTTCAAGATCGTACTCGGCTCCTTGCTAGGCAAAGGCGTCGCTGGGCAAATACAGGGAGCTAATAGTGGAACCGGCGCACAACCCGATGGATTCCAAGGTCCTACCGACTGGCAGAGCACCATTGCCGCCCGTCTTGGCATTAGCGCAGGAGATGTAGCAAAACTCTATCACTCGGATGGCGAAGATGATCTGCGACTGATTCTGGACACAAAGATTCTACCTAAAAAATCACAGGCTCTAGCCACGCAGCAGATTGCCGCGCTTATATGTGCAGGTCGGCAAGCTGCTAAGTTCGATGAGGATGGCGTAACCAGCTTCGATGTCATCCGCAAGGAGTGTACTGAGTACGGTGTACTAAATAAGAGTAACTTCACCGGCTACCTAAAGAAGATGAAGCCAAAATTCCTGATCGAAGGTAAGGGCACGTCCCAGACCATGCGCGTCACTGCCCAAGGCTACGACGATGCAGCCGAAATTGCTAAAAAATACCTTGGCCAAGAAAAGTAGGCGGATAATATGACTAACGGCGAGATTCAAACCAAACTAGCCGAGCTAGAACGCCGCGTGCAGGCGCTCGAAACTGGCCAAGATATACTAGGCTCCGCGGCTACCGCTGCCAATAACAAACGACTATCGCTGCGTGAGTTCTTAAACCAGAAGATGCCGACAACGGCTAACGACCGGGGTCTTGCTATCGCTTACTACAATGAGACAATTAAAGGCTATGGCTGCTTTAACGCCGAGGACATCAAGGTTGGCTTTCGCGATGCGCGCATTCCTGCGCCCAAAAATCCTAACGACGTAATAAATAAGAACATCGCCAAAGGCTACATGATGGACGCCGAACAAAGCAAGGCCGGCAAGAAGGCCTGGGTACTTACCGGCACAGGCCTGGAAGTCGTCGAAAAAGGCTTCACCAAAGGGGTCAAATAACTATGGAAGAAGATCGCGAATTACAGGCCATGTCGCAGGTGAACGCCGCGCTTAAAGACCTATCCGAGGAAGAACGCTACCGGGTTATGCAATGGGCAGCGAACAAATACCTGCAGAGTGCCGTGCCAATGAAACTTGCCGGCTCGGTCGCTACTACACCTGCAACCATGCTTGATGCTGAAGTTACTATGGCCAACGACGACGACGACGACGAAGAGCACACCGAAGTCACAACTTACGACACATTTGCCGAGATGCTCGATGCTAGCGGCGCGGACACTGACGCTGAGCGCTTCTTGGTTGCCGCATACTGGCTACAAATCACGAATGAGCAGGCAAGTTGGAAGTCATTTGAGATTAACAAACTGCTTAAGGATACGGGCAAACAGATAAATACTATTGGTAATGCCGTGCGGGACCTAACCAAGAAGTCGAAGACCAAGCCGGCGCTAGTTGTACAGGTATCCAAAAATACCAGTAGCAGCGGCAAGGGTAGTAAGGTCTTAAAGCTCACGAGCGAAGGTGTAAAGAAAACGAAAACAATGCTGGGACTGGCCTAATGCTCAAGGATCAGTTGCAAGGCACACTGCGCGGGACGTACGTTAAATTCTTTCATGACGAACGGTTAACGCACGCAGAAAAGGTTTTATTTGTCGTAGCGTTTCTTGGTCGAGGAATTGTAGGCCAAATCGTGTCAACTGGCGCCATTAAACGGGCATGGCCAAAATCCCTATTTGGGGTCGTTTTTCATTCTAAATATATCGTTGAGAGCGAAGATCAAGGCTGGGTGGATCGTATTCGGACTGGCCAGCTTGCGCTCACCGATGACGGCCTAGCTCGCCTTGAAGAAATGATGAACACCGAAGAGGGTCTGGCGCTTTCGGATAAGACTGAACTATTGGTATTTTCAGCCAAGAAAGCGCACGATTTTGACAGCTTACTTCGCCAAGCTCTCTCCTCCGCCAAGTCTCATATATTAATTGCCGATTCATATGTTAACGAGACTATCTTCGACACCTTGCTGGGTGTTATACCAGCAGGCGTTCGTATTGACTTAATATATAATCACGACGGTGGAAATACTTTTCATCAAGTAGCAAAACGATTCAAAGTTCAGTTCCCCGACTTTCATTACGGGCACTACCCAAAGCTTCACGACCGTTACCTGGTTATTGATGGCATAGGTTTTGTTATAGGTCCATCACTTAAGGATGCGACCGTCAATGCACCCGCGATAGTGGTCCGTCTCGACACCAAGCAGTCGGCTAAATTAACCACCCTTTTCGCCAACATCTACAAGAACATTAAGAAAAACGCCTGACCTAGCATTGCCTTTTATGGCCTTGTTCGGTTGCGTCTACATTCCTCTCTCCCTCTTCAAGTTGTTTAAGCAGCGCGTAAAAATCAATAAGTCCATCACCAATTTCTTTTGCATCTTCAAACGTGTACGTTCGTCCATTTTGTTTCTCCAAAATTAGCCGGAGTTCCTCATATTTTTCATCGCTAATATCAAACATACAAAGCTCCGTAAATCATGATATAAAAGGTTATATTACCGTACCGTATGCTCAGCCATAAAAAAAGTAGTACAATATCTTTATGAATTTTGACCAGTTAAAAACTGAGAGTCAGCTACTTCTCGGTAAATCGCTTGCCAGCCTAACGGAAGTAGAAATGATGATCAATACTGCCATTACTCATTACTATTTAGGCGAGTCCAGCAGCCAGAAATACGACAACTTTCTCCAAGATTTGATGCAAGAAGGCAAGATCGGGCTGGATCAAAAACGCGAGCTGATAAATAAAGTGATTAAGCGCGAACGACCAGAAGACGCTAAGTTGCTGTCGGAAAAACTGATGCGAAAATACATAAAGCTGAGAAATATTATTGCGCACAGTACGCTCATGGTGCTCGTTAAAGACGACGAAAACTTCACCTTGAATGACGCGATTTTATTTAACAGCGCTCAGAAAAAATACAACTTGGTGAAAACGGCGGAGGAGGTGACTGAAGTCGTGCGGCAAATGCACGATGCGATAGATGGATCTTTTATGATGGAGATCGTCACCGAGGACGGATACGACGGTAGCGAAGGCTATCTTTACGCCTTATCAGACTAGTTTCAAGCGATGACAAAAGCTGTTACAAAATAGACAAAAAGTATAATGAAAAATCTGTAGAATAAAGAGATGAATACATTAGGAAACTCTACCGAAGAACAAGCCTTGCTTCGTCCAATCGCATTATGGGCAATCGCATTTGCAGAAGAAGCACTTGCCGTATTTGAAAAGCAACACCCTCAAGATGCTCGACTGCGCGAGACCATCGAAGCCGCACGGGAATTTGGTGAAGGCAAGAAACGCGACAAGAATCTTCGTATGGTCGCATTTGCGGCGATGAAAGCTGGCAGGGATACAGACGAGCCCTCAAAGTACGCAGCGCAAGCCGCTATGCTCACCGCAGCTGTCGCCTACACCCACACAGATTTACAGACAGGCGTCCAAGGCATTCGTCAGGCGCGTCATATTCTCGGACCTATCGTTTATTCTGCACTCGCAGTAGAGACAGAAAGTCACGATCCTGCAAAAGCAGACGAACTGCTCACGCGTGCCGTCTCATCCGCTCCGAAAGAAGTAAGGGAACTACTTGAACATATGCCAGTCCAACCGCAAAAATCAACGCGTGCAGACGAATTATTCTATAAACTGGACTCATTCCTAAGAAACTCCTAGTTTATATCTACCTGCAATAATTGTTATAATAAACCAATGACGGAAGCTGAAAAGCATCTTACTCGGCTTGTTGCTATGCCGACCTTAAGCGAGGATCCGATCGCTAATGATCTGGCACTCGATCGCATTCAGGCGCACCTAGAGGCAAACGGCATGTATACTAAACGTGAAGTTTATGACGACCACGGCACGCTCCTGGCATCAACCCGGTCAACAAATATGCTCACTCCGACCGTGCTGCTCGTAGCGCACAGCGATGTCGTCATCGCAAACGAGGAGATGTTTAAGCTAAAGAAAAAAGGCGATAAGTTCATTGGCCGCGGCGTTTACGACATGAAGTTTGCTATTGCCGGCTATATGCAGCTTGTAAGCGACCTTAGCGAGTCGCTATCCGAATACGACTTTGGGATCCTTATTACAACAGATGAAGAAATCGGCAGCAAAGCCGCTACGCAACTTGTTGCAAATGGCCTCCGGCCAGGTGTTTGCATTATGCCGGATTCCACTGCGCCCGGTTGGGATATCGAGACGCTCGCTAAAGGGTTTTGGCGGTTTGATCTTGTTGCAAAAGGTAAATCCGCGCATGCCTCTCGACCATGGGAAGGGGAGAGCGCCTCTTTCAAGCTCCTCCAGGCACTTAACGAGTTAAAGCTACGCTTTGCCGAGCATAACGCCCAAACAGACACGCTCAACATTGGCAAGATACACGGCGGCCAAGCCTACAATATCTTGCCGGACGAGATGATGGCATCGGTCGAGATCAGATACATGAGCCCCGATACCCTTAAAAAACAGCAAAAGGTGATCAAGGATTTGTGCGAACTATATGATCTTACATTTAGCGAAGATACATTGTGTTCCGCCGTTACTACCGACCTAAAGCACCCGCTCGTCGCTCAGTACTTAGAGAGCGTAGAGCACGTTACAGGCAAAAGGCCACAGCCCATTACGTCGTACGGAGGGAGTGACGCGCCACCTTTTTACGATGTCGGAATTAACTGCATTTTATCTTGCTGCGAAGGCGGCGGTCACCACACAGGCGAAGAGTGGATCAGCCGAAAGAGCTTTTTACAGTTTGTGCCTATTCTGCGCGACTTTATAGAATCTACCGCCCATCCTCCAGCGGACGCTTAAGGACCACCAGGCTAGAGCAGCATCTACGCCCCGAAGTACTCCTTTAACATGTCACCCCAACCGGCCTGCATCATAGACTTAAACTTCCATTCGCCGTTACTTTTAACCAGGACGTCGACGTAACGCATATATTGAACGTCCTCACCGTTTGTCACTGTTGCTTCAGTGATAACCACTGCAAGGTTTCGGCTCAAGAAAAAAGGTCGTCGGTCGTTTTTAATCTTTGTGTTCGGGTTACTGGTATTGCCCTCGATCGAGGCACGAAATGCCGACTCGTCCCATTGCTGCGTCACGCATTCACCATTGGAATCATCAGTAATAACAGTAATAGGGAGGTGCGCCTCCTTGATCATGGCGTCTACATTATTGTTCGCCGCTAAGGCATCGTAGTTTTTAAACCATGCCATTAAACTTTCGATATCCGAAGTATTTGGTACAAAAAACGTGCTTGATAGATGCGTTTGTTCGGTCATATGATCCCCCTAGTAAAGTTTTAATAGTTTGAGCGTAGCACAGTAATTAAAACTAGTCAAGTTTTAATAGTTTTGAATCTATGTTATAGTCACATCATGTCATCTGTACGATTAATGGTGCTTGGAATTTTAGATTCCACCGAAACAATTCATGGATATAAAATATACCGCAGTATTAACGACTGGCGAGCGGAGACCTGGACAAATATAAAACCAGGATCTATTTACCACGCCTTATCGTATCTTGAGAAGAACAACTATATCGACACAGCAGGCCTTAAAACAGATAGCGGCGGACCGGCTGCGCTAAGCTACTGCATTAACCCAAAAGGGCGCGAGGAATTGCAGCGGTTAATTAGACAGGCATTCGTATCATATGACCAAGAAGAGTTTACCGCCGGTTTGGCATGGATGCATCTTTTAACGCGGCAAGAAGTTCTTGATCTTGCCAAGCAACGCCTTGCCCAATACGAAGAGACGCGCACTTTTATGCGCTCGCTCCCACGCGAGGATGAGCCCTCAAGCCCTGATAAACATCCGGAAATCATTGACTCCTGGACAGCCATATTCGATATAACGGCCGCATGGACTAAGTCGTTCATTGCACACCTTGAGGCCGGCTTATATCGATTTAAAGGGGAGTAGTTTAAGCAAGTACCGCTGGCTCCGCCATGACTTCGTTATCGTGTCGAGGAGACACAACGTATTTGCGAGGTAAGAAAATCTCTCCCAGCATACAGCGCACGCTGCCGCCACCAACAGTCTCGATAGTAGTGATATCAAATGGCAAAAGTGTTTTATCCTTGCTTAAAATAGCCTTTTGTTCGTCGGTAAAATTATCGCGCGCCGTCTGGCTCATCGCCAAAAAGCGTTCGCCGTCACC
>DASUVJ010000022.1:0-9503 GCA_036378995.1 Saccharimonadales bacterium (SeqCode) | reverse complement strand
GCAATAATGACCGCAAAAACGATCTCGCGCAAATGGCTTCGGCGCTGAAGGCGTATGCGTTGCAAAAGAATAACTTCATGGCTGCGGGCAGCGGGTGTGGTTTCTTGGGTGAAGGAAATGGCTGGGTGAATCTAGACCCTGCAACCGGCGGCGGCTATTATCCAAAAGCAATTTCAAAATGTCTTGAAGAGGCCGGGTTTATTTCTTCTGAAAAGGAATTTATGGATCCATCTGGTTGTCGGTCGGATAGTGGCGGTATATGCGGCAATTTCCAGAGTAGCCCGACGACTGCCTATATGAAAGCAGTGTGTACAAAAGGCGGAAAGCCCGTCGCGTACTTCATGGGTCATCTTGAGGGTCAGCCGCGAAAAGATGCCGAAGTAGACGCGTTGTGTGATCCCGGCAGTCTTCCATGGTTTAATACCTCCAGTCAAAAGTGGGGAACGAACTACGGCATGAATTATTACGTTACGGTCAATTAACAGGGTGCGATTTTAAAGCGCGCAGTGTATCATAAGAGGTATGAAGGATCTCTTTGTTTCAAATCGGACGCGGCTTTCCGAGGCACTTCATGGCGGTATTGTCGTTTTGTCGGCATATACAGGCATGCAGCGCGGTAATGACACTGCATTTAAATTTGAACAAGAGGCAAATTTTTGGTGGCTTACCGGGATTGAACGAGCAGATTGGTGGGTAATTTTAGACAATACGCGTCAGAAGACCTGGCTCGTATCGCCTGAAATAAGCCAGAGCCATCAGATATTTGATGGCAGTCTGGATGAAAAAGAGGCGCTTGCTATCAGTGGAGCTGATAGTGTCGTTTCCGAGGAAGAGGGCGGTCGCCTGCTTCGCGACTTGGCTAAAAGGCACAGTATCGTATATACGCTGGGCGATCTTCCGTATGCTGAACATTTTGGATTTCATATCAATCCTGCGCAGAAAAAAATGCACGATCTTTTGAAACGAACATTTAATTCCGTTCAGGATTGCCGCAAAGACCTCGCCAAGCTCCGGGCTATTAAACAGCCGGCCGAAATCGAAGCCATAAAAAAGGCTATCCGTCTGACAACTGACGCATTCTCAAGGGTTAAATCACAGCTTGATGAATTCTCGTATGAGTATGAGGCCGAAGCTGAGTTCAGCTATCTTTTTCGTCGGGCTGGAGCGGAAGGTCACGCGTACGACCCGATCGTTGCCGCGGGTAAAAATGCGTGCACGCTTCATTATACTGATAACTCGGCTCGCTTAAAAAAGCGCCAGCTTCTGCTAATGGATATTGGGGTTCGAAATGGTGGCTACGCAGCGGACATAACCCGAACGTACGCGCTCGGCGAGCCGACCAAACGCCAAGTGGCCGTTCATGCTGCAGTCAGACAAGCTCATGAAGAGATCATTGCGCTTATTCAACCTCAGCTTTCTGTCGAGCAGTATCAAAAAGATGTCGATAGGATTATGAGCGAGGCGATGATGGGGCTTGGTCTGATGCGATCGGCGGAGGATGAAGACAACTTCCGAAAATACTTCCCGCATGCAATTAGTCATGGTCTTGGTGTGGATGTCCATGACAGTCTGGGCGCCCCTAAGTATCTGCAACCAGGTATGGTACTGACTGTAGAGCCGGGTATTTATATTCCCGAAGAGGGGATTGGTGTTCGAATCGAGGACGATATCCTGGTGACGGATAAGGGACATAGTAACCTTAGCGGGATGCTCTCGACAGATCTGTAGTTAACAGCTATAGTAGTGATAGTTTATGAAACAGCAATTCTATGTATTTATTGTCCGCTGGGTTCTTAACTCATTCGGACTGTGGGTGGCAGTGCGTATTTTTGGGACAGGGTATAACGACGCAGATTTAACGGCGAGCGCATGGGCGTTTTTATTCGCAGGTCTGATTTTCTCGATCATTAACAGCGTGCTTCGCCCAATTGCGATCATTCTTTCGCTACCGGCAATTCTTTTAACCCTTGGCCTGTTTACGATCATCGTCAATGGTCTCATGGTCTACATCTCCCTTAAGCTTGCGCCTGATCTGAACATGACATTCTGGAATTCTGTTCTTACGGGAATTGTTCTTAGTTTGGTAAACTATATAGTAAGTAGCGCGTTAGAGATGCAGTACGCGCGTCGCCAGGAGGGAAGACAATAATGAATGTTGATAGTATTTTACAGGTAGTGACAGTTGGATCTGCGCTTTTGATGATTTTGGCGGTGCTTTTACAGCAGCGCGGCGCAAGTCTCGGTGCCGGATTCGGTAGTTCGGGTGAGCTTTATACCACGCGCCGCGGCCTCGACAGGAACCTCTACGAGGCGACGATTGTCCTCGCGGTGATTTTTGTCCTTTCTATTCTTGTTGGACTGCTGCTTCCAGCACTTAATCTTTAGGAGATAGTCAGTGGCCGACGACAAACACGGGTGGAAACAATTCGATAGGCTAAACTTCGATAGTAAGAACTTTTCAAAGCGCATGAAAAAAGCAGAGGGTGCTACGACCCGTCATGCGCATAAATTTATCGTTAAGCGGCTCGATAATATTCGCAGCGCTAGGCGCCAAATCGTGGGCTGGCTTCTGCTTGTCGGTATTATGATTGCGGCAGTCGGCGTGCAGTTACTTTGGTTTCAGCGCGGGTACCAGACCACGGCAGCCGCCGCAGGCGGAACATATGCAGAGGCTTCTTTGGGGCCTATTGAAACGCTTAATCCGCTCTATGCCTCGTCCGATGCCGAAGTCGCAGCCAGTCGCCTGCTGTTTTCGTCGCTCTACACTTATGACAAAACTGGCCATTTGAACGGTGATTTAGCGGATGGCATGCAAGTCGACGATACGGGCCGTATTTACACCGTGTCGCTTCGGCCTGGTGCCAAGTGGCATGATGGGACACAGCTGACGGCAAAGGATGTTTCTTTTACGGTTAATCTTATTAAAAACCCGGAGACCCGTTCTCCGCTGCGGGTTAACTGGGAGGACGTTAAAGTCGAGGCGATAAATGATACGACGGTTAAATTTACCTTGCCGGCTGTATATGCGGCGTTTCCATACGCTTTGACATTCTCGATTTTGCCAGAGCATATACTAGGCACTGTGGCGCCTGGTGCGGTGCGCGAAAACACGTTCAGTCGGTCCCCGATGGGAAGTGGCCCGTTTAGCTTCCGCCTCCTTCAGACTGCCGAGGCAAGCCAGGATCACAAAGTCGTTCATATGAATGCGTTCGAAAAATACTATAGAGGTACTCCAAAGCTGAATCGCTTCGAGGTGCACGCCTATGGCACGGAAGAGGGCATTATTCGTGCACTGCGCACCGGTGAAGTGAGTGCCGCGGCTAATATCTCAAGTTTGGAAAAAGGCGAGATTGATCCGCATAACTATAACGTAACAAGTCAGCCTGTGAACAGCGGAGTGTACGCACTGTTTAATGCCAACAATCCAATTCTTGCCAGCGCAGAGGTACGCCGGGCATTGCAGCTTGCATCAGATCCGTCTGCTATCCGAAAAGATCTTGCAGGCAATCCACCGTCACTCGAACTGCCGTTTATAAATGGACAGCTTACCGGCGACGGAGTGCTGAAGGTGCCTGCACACGACACGACGGCTGCGTCTGCACTGCTTGATAAAGCAGGGTGGGTCTTGGTTGGAAATCAGCGTCAAAAAGGTGATCAAAAGCTCACACTGACAATTACGACCACTAAAGATGACCAATACGAAAAGGTGCTGGAATTACTAGCCGCTCAGTGGCGAAAGATTGGCGTCGATGTGAAGACCAATGTGATCGATACGAGCAATCCTTCAACCAACTTTATCCAAAATACGCTTCAGCCGCGTAATTACGACATTTTGGTATATGAGCTTTTGATCGGGGCAGACCCAGACGTTTACGCGTATTGGCACTCGTCTCAGATTGGGCTTCGTGGGTATAACTTCGCTAATTATACGGATTCAACTGCTGATGCCGCGCTTGCAAGCGCCCGCTCCCGTCTTGAGCCTGAACTCCGCAACGCCAAATACAAGACATTCGCTCAAAAATGGGTCGAGGATGTGCCAGCTGTTGGTTTGTACCAGTCGGTATCGCAGTATGCTGCTAATACAAATGTGACTTCGGTCGATTCGTCGGCGAAGCTTGTTTCACCGGCTGATCGCTTTGAAAATGTTCTTTACTGGAGCGTTCGCAAGGAGGCGGTTTACAAAACACCGTAACTTCGCTATAATCGTCCAGGTTAACCCCTATGCGCGAGTGGCGGAATTGGTAGACGCGTCAGCTTGAGGGGCTGGTGAGCATTGCGCTCGTGGAGGTTCAAGTCCTCTCTCGCGCACCACATTGAAAATGAGAACCATTACCAAACAGAGGTCATCGTAGCAATACGATGACTTTTTGTTTGGTCGCATCACTTACTTATTGATTGGCACGACACAACATGGCTATGAATTACCTCTGTAAAAAGTTTGATGTCCTGTTAGGGTCTTCGCCATTCGGTACATGGTTTGTCAAATGGATGATCTCTGGAGGCTAGGGCGAGAATGTACCGGTACAATAGCGTCTGCTCTAGGAAAAAATATCACGTCTAAATTTACTCATTCTAGGCGTATCTTGCATTTCTCTCAGCCATAACTCATACTTCGCTTTATAAGAGGAGAACTGTTGTGGCAGAGAAGAAAACCTGGGAACAAATGACACGAGGCGAGAAAGCCGTTGGGCTAGTTGGCATTGGGATTATTATCCTGCTCGCTATTTTAGTCATCTCGGGCATCGCTTCAGCCTTCTCGTCAGCTGGAGGTGTTAATAGTGAGAAACAAGCAGCAGTCGAACCTGCTACAACCCATAAGGATGTGCGGGAGACAGAATCTGTTCCATTCGAGAAAGTGAGCCAGGATGCGCCTCGCGTGATATTGGTGTGAGTGTCGTGACAACGGCTGGTGTTGATGGTCTTCGCACCAGGACCTTCAAGGTGACCTACATGGACGGTAAAGAGATAGAACGCGTTGAGATTATGAACGAGCTCACAAAAGCACCTGTCGATGAAGTGACGTCCGTCGGCACGCGAGTACCGTATGTTGCGCCAGCGCCGCAAGCTCGCTCAAACTGTAACCCGAACTACACGGGCTGCGTGCCGATTGCTTCTGATGTTGACTGCGCCGGCGGCAGTGGTAACGGCCCGGCGTACACGGGCATGGTCCAGGTGATCGGTTCGGATATTTACGACCTCGACCGTGATGGCGATGGAACGGCGTGCGAGAGTAGATGAGGATAGCTACATCGGTGGTTGTTAGACCGTTGTAGTAAACACAATTCTGTCAAGACTGTAAAATACACAATTATCTGTGGATAACGCTTATTGTTTGCTATAATAGGTATAGGCGAATAATAACTCTAAGAGTAGGCAGGCTAGGGAACTGCGAAAGTCAGCGAGACATTTTGCGCCTAAGCAAAGGTGGAGTAATAACATAAGTCCATGAAAAGGAGGTTTAGCCATCATGGCGCACGTTCGTATTGATTATACGCATAAACGAGGAGACAATTACAATCCTCACGAAAGAATTCAGGGCGTTGCTGGTAACGGCGGTGGAGGCTGGTATAGGACCGAAGATCAGGTACTAGCAGATCTAGGTACTGGGTTAAACAGCTACTTTGTAAAAGTAGGCAACGTGGCAGCGGACGTTATCGTTGCCAGGCATGAAGGTCGCCAGTACATAAAGACACAACCTGACGGGTATGCACCCAACAACCTGCTCAATTTAGATGAGCCGCCAGTACATATCGTGGGATACGGAGGGTAGATCCATGAATACATTACTGGTTGGATACGATCTTAATAGGTCAGGTCAAAGATACAAAGACCTACTTAAGCTACTCAAGAGCACGGGTGTGTGGTGGCATAATCTCGACAGCACTCTTCTGCTAAAAACAGATGAGACGCCGAGCGAGCTACTCGATAAGCTGGTCAGGCTCAAACTTGTTGATAGTAACGATGAAGTATTGATCATTGATGTTACAGGCAGGCTCTTTGACTCGTACGGTTTTTCGCAAACTGGGACTGAGTGGCTCGAAAAACACCTCTAGAATAGCTATCTACCGTTCACATCCCTAGAGTTTGCGGATTGATGCCTCAAAATAAGGGAGGGTTCGGCCCTCCTTTTGAGTGCCGGGTTGTGGTCGGGGTAGCGAATGGTTGCAAAATAGCCTCTTCAGGCGCACACTATGAAAACCGCAACCTTTCGAGCTTCCACCCATGCCGCGCGTCACCCCTACTAAACACTACTACCGTTATCAATTCCTTCGAGTCGCTTGGCTTGAATTTCCTAAGCTCTATGCCTTGCTGCCGCTTGATGCCCAGCGACAGGTTCACGAGTTCTATCGACCTTCCGAAGAACTGACGAAAAACGAACTCGTCACCCACATTAAGGCACTGAACAATACCAAGCCAACTCTCGTCCATCAAGTTGGTAAACACGTTCGCATTATGAAGGAAGTCTTTCGTCGCATTTCTAAGGAGCTCGGCGTTCCACCACCCGAATGGCATGGTGCTATGGGCTCGGCGGTTCAACACGTTAACTCATCACCCGCTAACATGGAAACCAAGGACGGCAGACAATACACGATCAGTGCCCTGGCGCGACCGGAAGTGAATATACAATTACTCGCACGAGCGCTTATTGAATTGGCGAGACGACAATCAGAGGATTATGATTCTCGCTAGGTTGCTATATACACGAACAGCAAAAGATGTATATAATTGAAGTACAATGGCAGTCAGGAAAGATAGTGAAACGAGCGAGGAATTTAAGCTAACCATCCACAATGGGGATCTTGAGGCGCTCAACAAAATCAAAGAGCAGTATCATCTTAAAGATAGTGCAGATGTGATCGTCTTCGCTATCGGTGTGCTGAGTCAGGCGAACGGAAAGCCGATCAGCATTGAAAGAGAAGACGGCTCACTAGCAAAATTACTGCCTTCGGAGCAGCTCAAGAAGTAGGCTCACCATGGCAGATGATCCTAACGATGAGCAGTATAAACAGGCTACGCGAGTAGTCGATGATGCTATGCGCACGGATGCTTTAGGACCAAACTTGGTGCGCGTACTAAAGGATCACAAGCCTGCCCACGATCTACTTCATGAGATTGTTAAGGATTGTATCAAAAGCGATACTGATGTGAAGGACGAACTCAGTGCCTTTATGGCCGACTACGACGCAAAGCGTAAGGGAAAATGGGTCGATAGGGCCCTCTGGCTCGTAGTAGGTGCAGCCATCACCGGCGTTATTGCGTGGATCGTGACACAACTGCTAGGAAAGCAATAGCTTTATCTCCCCCTCGGCCTCGCGGCTCTCCGCTCTACATTGCGTCGTACCAGCACATTGCGAATCGCCGACTGGCCAACGTTGAGCTTCTTCGCTAATTCTGCCAGTGACCACGTCTTCTCGACGTATAGCCGCACGACCTCATCCTCCTGCGCCTCGCTGAGCGCACGAACCGGCCGCAGAGTCACCCCGGCACGTCGGAGATGTGCTCGCACCGTCTGCTCATGCAACTCGAACACCTGGCCGAGTGACCGAATCGTTGCTCCCGCCTGGTAGCGAGCCACGACCTCATCGATCTCACCAGGCGACAGCTTCCGGTTCTCCTTGACCTCGGTTCGGACGACGCCGGCCTCACGCTCCGCAGTACCCGTGTCGGCCTGCGGATCTACGCCCGGAGCCGGTGCGCCCAACGCTGCAATCAGCCGCTCTACCGCCTCCGTGGGGTTCGAAAGCGATCCACGAAGGTGCACCATAATAAGAAAGAGATCAACCGGTCTCTTTTTTATTTTGTTTTGGCGCCGATTTTGTCAAAACATTAGCGTGATATAATGCTATAAAAGGAAAGAATTAATTTATGACACGATTACCAATTCCCGGCTCCGACGACGGAACATGGGGCACACTCCTGAACGATTACCTATCCGTAAGTCACGAAAACGACGGAACGCTAAAATCTGGAATATCCGCGGATAAGATCGTAAACGGTACGACAAACAAGGCGTTTACGGATGCCGAGAAAACAAAACTGGCAACACTCGCTACTGTCGCAGTAACCGGCTCGTATAGTGATCTCTCGAACAAACCTGCTATTCCTGGGCAAAATGCTGCGCTGGTTATCGCCTCTGATGCGCCAGCCGCCTGGAAGGCTATGGGCGGCTTGCAACTGGATGGCTCGGATGACGCAGGTGCACTTCAGGCTGCGATTAATAGTGGTCCGGTCATTTTGTCGCCGGGTACTTTTACACTTGAGAGTTCTATTTCTGTTACCGCCGAGAACCCACAAATTGTAGGCCAGGGCTGGTCAAGCAGGCTTAAGGTCGCCGACGGAATGAACGGCTGGGCTTTCGTATTCAATCCAGGCGGTAATGGCGTAAGAGGATATTTCTCAAATTTTCAGTTAGATGGCAACTCATCGAACCAAACGGGCGGTGGTGGAATCCATGCACGAGGGGCTGTGCAGTCGGAGTTTCATTTCATTCATTTTACGAATTGTTATGTTGCCGGATTATGGCTCGATGCATTTCCAAGCTCTGCCTTCGGGCACCATAATAAAGTTCTTTCGTGTCTGTTTGACGCCACGGTTGCTTCACCCGGCAACGGCCATGGTCTGCTTGTAAATAGCAGCGACGAGAACTATATTAGGTCAGAATTCCAATTTCTTGGCGGGACAGGTACGCCGACATATGCCGTACGGGATCTTTCTGGCTTGAATGTTTATCAGGGTTGCGTTTTCGTTGGAGGACGAAACAATATGGGCGGTATCGAACTGCGTGACGGACAGCGATGTCGGGTCGTGGACTGCTCATTTGACGGCGTGAGCGGAACAAATGTATTTGTCGCATCATCTTCGGCGCACGTGCTTAACGACAACATCTTTACCTCTGTTGCCGACCAAACTTCGAGTAATGGGACATACTCTGGTATTCATCTTGAGTTTGCCGTTAAAGAATGTGTTGTGACAGGAAATGTACTAGAGACGTCTGGAACTGCTGGCCGAACACGCTCTTTGATTCGGGAGGATGGCTCTGGTGGAACGGGCGTGAACATTTTTAAGAATAACATTCTTCGTCAGACAGGTTTAATGGGCACTCCGTCGAATGGCTTCACGGAGATGAGCGGCGCAGGATCACTCGTGGCGGATAATGCCGTCAACGGAACAATCGTTCCTTAAAACCGTCGGCTTCCTCGGAAGGTCTGATATAATAATGCCTGACGGCGCGTTGGCGGAGCGGTTACGCGGAGGTCTGCAAAACCTTTTAGACGAGTTCGACTCTCGTACGTGCCTCCATAAGTTAATAGCAAAATAAGGAGCATCATGAACCCAGAAGAAGAACGACCGGTTGAAGTTCGTCGCGAGACCAAGCCTATTCAACCACAAAACGACGTATTCTATATGATCAAACGAGTAACGGCGTGGGTCATGATTATCAGCGCAACGATGTTCGCGCTTGTCGGTGTGCTTGCCGTGTGGGAAGTACTCGGCGAGAGTGC
>DASUVJ010000021.1:0-3048 GCA_036378995.1 Saccharimonadales bacterium (SeqCode) | reverse complement strand
TCGATAACGAAGAGTAATGCTATACTAAGTATATGGATATTACCGACCAGGAGTTTGACCGGTTGATTACTCGGGCGATGGACGAGTTGCCGCAAAAGTATATTGAAGGCCTCGAAAATGTCGCCATAACATATGCCGACGAACCGACTGAAGAGCAGAAGATCAAAATGAAACTGGATGATCAGCATCTGCTTCTCGGCTTGTATGAGGGTATTCCGCTGACGCAGCGTGGCAACGCTTATTCATTTGTACTACCGGACAAAATTACGCTTTTTAAATTTCCGATTCGTGCTGTCGTAAGCAATGAAGAAGAGTTGTTTGAACAGATCAAACGAACGCTCTGGCATGAGATCGCACACTATTATGGGCTTAATCACGCGCGTATTGATCAAATCCAAGGCATTTCTCAGCCTGGTATCTAAATTGGTTATGTGATAAAATTATTCCATACATGAACCACTAAATGTGGAGTGTGAGGGAGTAATAGATACCACATGGCGTTACGTATTCGTAGGGGAATAGTATCGAAAATTACACGCATTGTACCGTTTGGTGTACTGGCTCTGCTCGCATCGGTTTCTTTTGGAATGATCCACCATGGACAAAGTGCATACGCGGATATTGTTTTAGCAACACCTACGCTCACCGCACCAGCTAATGAATCTACAGTAGACGGCACAGTACTGGTTAATAAGTGGCTGCCAGTAGACGGGGCGACCGGGTACGTTTATGAAAGTTATAACGATGCAGCTATGACGAGCAAGCGATGGTCGCAGCCGACTTTCGAAACACAAAAATCCGCAAATAATGTTGCACACGGTACGACATTTTGGTGGCGTGTAAAGGCTATCGGAAGCGAGAACAAAGAGAGCGAATGGAGCGCTCTTTGGAAGGTGACTATTAATAATAGTATGCCGACCGTTCCGACTATTACGGCACCAACAAACGGGCAGAAGTTCAATGGAGACAAAATTCGTGCTACTTGGAATGCCTCAAGCGATCCGCAGGGTATTAAAGAATACGAGATTGAGTACGTTTATCAGCGAGATGGTAAGACGGTAACGGATTACCGAACGACGAGTCATCTCTACCGTGATCAGTCGCTTTCTGGCGCGGTGCAAGGTAACTTTACGATCCGCGTACGTGCTACTGATACACTTGGTAATAAGAGTGACTGGAGTGCGCCCGTCACTTATAAGTATGATTCTATAGCCCCAACAGTACCGACGGGTGGTCAGCCTCATGAGACAGTCGTTAAGACGGCTAACTTTAGCTGGAATGCTTCTACTGATGTGACTGCAGGCGGTGTAGTATACGACGTATATACCTCTCAAAATCCAGCTAAGAATAGTGACGGCACATTGTCTGATCCAAAAGTGATTGTCATTGGAACGGCAGATCCTTTTATGACCTTCAGTGGACTTACAGAAGGTGAATGGTATTGGCAGGTACGTGCGCGGGATAGTGCCGGTAATATCTCTCATTGGAGCACGCTGTGGCATATGACAGTGGACGTGTCTGCTCCTGTTGTCACAATGAAGCAAATGAACGCAAATACGCCGACAGTGGACGAGGATATTTTCCTTGCGGGTACGGTATCTGATGTGTCAGGGCTCAAAGATCAGAAGATAACGCTTTACTATGCCGGGACTAGCGTTGATGTTCCTGTAGAAAAGGACGGCACATGGATGCACACTATCTCGGGCGGTTTCTCGGTTAAGGGAATATACCAAGTCAGGGCAGCAGCGACGGATATTCACGGTACGGCAACAACCGACGAGGCGTCAGTGGCAAACGCAATCGATGTTGAAGTTTCGGCATTCATTCCTCCAATAAGTGGAACGATCGCCCCTGATATCACCAGTCGTCTGACTGAGCGCTTCCCGGCGATTTCAAGTCCGCGTCCCGTGACTGTGCAAACTCCTACGGTAGTCGACGAAGAGGGCCAAGAAGATGCTGCTGTACTTGGTTCGGAGACAACTAAAGAAGTTGATCTAAGTGATATTGCAAAAAGCCCGGCGATTGCTGCGAGTGAAAGCGGCTGGAGGTTCTTTGGCATCGCATGGTATTGGTGGTTGTTCGGCGCGGCTGTCATTGGTAGCGCTGCGTGGTGGATGATCGCTGCTCGACGAAGCGCCACCGAGACAATCTAATCTAGTTTTTCGAAAGCGAGGGCGCTCAAACCGCTCTCGCTTTTTGTATGCCCATTGACTATAATAAGTATACGTGTGAAAAAAGCACAAAAAACCAAAAAGCTGACGAAGCTAAAACAACACGTTCACCGTCATGTGAAACTGACGCTTGTACCTCACGGTGCTAATCAGTACAGGCCGCATTTGATTCGTCGCTATGGTTTGATTGTGCTTCTTCTTTTTGTCGTAGGAGCTCAGGCTGGGTATAATTTTACGACCAGTGGCTCTGTTCTTGGGGCTAGGGCGGCCATTTCGACGGATGATTTGCTCACAGAAACAAATGAGCAGCGCGAGCTTGCCGGTGTAGAGCCGCTCCGTACGAACGAACTTCTCAACGAAGCCGCTTACTTAAAGGCACAAGACATGCTGCGTCAGCAGTACTGGGCCCATATTGCACCTGACGGAACGACACCTTGGCAATGGCTGACAAAAGTTGGATATAATTACGCATCTGCCGGCGAAAACCTTGCTAAAAATTTCTCATCTTCCGGAGCGACGATGACTGCCTGGATGGCGTCTCCTGAGCACCGTGAAAATATACTGAATAGCCGTTATTCGGAGGTGGGATTCGCGGTTGCTGATGGCGAACTAAACGGCAAGCCGGCGACGCTTATCGTTGCACTCTATGGGAGGACCACTGATGCAACGGCGGCTGCAGCTGCGGCTCCACGAACCGACACGCCGCCGACAGTAGCTTCGGCCGGATTGTTAACACGGATAGATATCGCCCTGCAATCCATGACTCCGGCGGCACTAGGATCGATGGTCGTCCTCCTGCTTGCGGCTTTAATCGCGCTTCTTGCACACATGTATCGCAATAAATTACCAAAGCGCCTGCGTCAATCATGGTATCGTC
>DASUVJ010000020.1:0-9396 GCA_036378995.1 Saccharimonadales bacterium (SeqCode) | reverse complement strand
CTCATGAAGGTGGGCGGCATGCTTTCACTTGTAGTTATTATGGTCGTTCTGTATAGCGGTGGTCAAATCTAGTACACTGGATCTATGATTACGAAAGCTATTACTCCTGTTGCTGGCTGGGGGACGCGCCGGCTACCTATCACCAAAGCCGTTGAAAAATGCATGTTGCCGATCGGAAACCGTCCACTTGTGGATTATGTCGTGCAGGATTGTATAAAAGCTGGCATCACCGATATTTATTTTGTTGTAAGTGAAGAGAGCTCTCAGCTGCAGGCGTATTATAGCGACAACGGATCTTTAAACACGTACCTTATCGCTGCCGGTAAAGAAGACATGCTGCCAGTCGTAGCGCCTCCTAGCGGGGTGAATTTTCACTATGTTACCCAGGACGCTAATGGCAAGTACGGCACGGCTATTCCAGTGGGCCTTGTTGCTCCGTATATTCAGCCAGGTGAGTCGGTAGTAGTGCTTATGGGGGATGATTTTATCTATAACGCCGATGGCAGTAGCGAGGTCGCTCGCATGATCGCAGCAACCCCGGAGAACGGCAATGCTATGCTCGGTGTTAATATTCCGCGCGAACATGTTAGTCGGTACGGAGTAATCGAAACCAATGCTTCGAGTGAATTTGTTCGTATTGTCGAAAAGCCTGCGCCTGAGCAAGCGCCGAGTACACTGATTAACGTGAGCAAGTATGTTCTAAACCATGATTTGCTCATGGCAGTCTCGCATTATGCTGAGTTAGTCCTCTCCGGTGAGTATTACATTACCGAGCCCATTAATCAGTATGTTATGAACGGCGGATCACTCAAGGTAATGGAGGCGCAGGGAAGGTATCTTGACGGCGGGAGTGTTGAGAGCTGGCTGCACGCCAACAACGTCGTTCATGGGGGTGTCTAACCCTTGTCAGCGGACGGCATATCTGTTACAATTGACGAGATTGATTAATAAAATAAGGAATCATAATGAAAGCAGTCGTTAAGATCGGTGGCAAACAGTTTGTTGTCAGCGAAAAAGAGACCCTCCTGGTGGACCTCCTCCCGGAAGGAACTAAAGAGCTCACACTCGACGCACTATTGGTGATTGACGGTGATAAGACTACCGTTGGCGCGCCTTTGGTAAAAGGTGTGAAAGTTACCGCTAAGGTCGTTGAAGACCTCGTAAAAGGTGACAAAGTCCGTGTGATCCGCTACAAATCAAAGAAGCGTGTACACAAGGAAAATGGCCACCGCCAGAAGTACTCGAAGATCGAAGTTACTTCAATCAAATAATCTTTCCAAAATCCCCGCAAAAGAGCGGGGATTTTTGATTGCGCTCATGCTACAATAGGTGAAAGAAGAGGGAAAACCAATACGTGGCAACAGTAATTTCAGTTACCAATCAAAAGGGCGGGGTAGGCAAAACGACGAGCGCGGTCAATATCGCGTATTATTTGGCTAAAAAGGGCAAGCGTACCCTGCTCATCGACTTCGATCCGCAGGGAAATGCCACAAGCGGTCTCGGTGTCGACAAACAATCGCTCGAGGCAACTATGACGGATGTTATCCTTGAGACGAAGCTACTCGCTGATGTAGTCATTGAGACAAGCCATAAGAATTTATTTTTGGCTCCTGCGACGCCGCATCTTGCCAATACAGAAGTAGAGCTTGCACAGGCAAACCGTCGTTTTTCGCGTCTGAAGAATGCAATCGATACTGTTAAAGGCTATGATTTTATCATCATTGACAGCCCTCCAAGTCTAAGTCTGCTTACGGTGAATGGACTTATTGCTGCGCGCTATGTACTGTTGCCAGTACAGGCGGAGTTTTATGCGCTCGAGGGGCTAGGGCAGCTACTTGAGACGATGAAGCTCGTCCGAAAAAGCATGAACCCGACCCTTGACCTTATCGGTGTACTTCCTACTATGGTAGACGGCCGCACGACTCTTTCTGGACAGGTACACGAAGAGATCAAAAAGCATTTTCCCGGCAAAGTATTCAAGACGACTATTCCGCGAAATATTCGCCTTGCTGAAGCCCCAAGCCACGGTGTGCCGGTAGGAGCGTATGATAAGTTTTCAAAGGGTGCACGGGCGTATAAGGCCGTCACTAAGGAGGTGCTAGAACGTGTCGGCTAAAAAAGGACTTGGACGTGGGTTTGATTCGTTGATTCCGACAGAACTGCTCGATGAGTCGTTCGACCCTACTGCTCAGCAGGATGACCAGGTCAGTGATCTTCGCCACATAAAGTTGGATGAAATCGCTGCCGATCCTGATCAGCCACGTCGCCACTTTGACGAAGAGGCGCTAAGCGAACTTGCCGAATCCATTAAGGAGCACGGTATTCTCCAGCCGATCGTTGTGACACCTAAGGGCGGTAAATACCAGATCGTTGCCGGTGAGCGCCGCTATAGGGCAGCACTGCGCGCAGGCCTCGCTAAGGTTCCTGCACTGGTTCGCACGCTCAGCAACCAGCACAAGCTTGAATTATCTTTGATCGAAAATCTTCAGCGCCGGGATCTTAACGTTCTAGAAACAGCGACGGCGTACCTAAAACTTCGCGATCAGTTTAATTTGACACTTGATCAGATTGGGCAGCGTGTTGGCGGCAAGTCTGTTAGCACAATCAGTAACACCCTGCGGTTACTACGACTGCCGGAGTCTGTTCGCAGCGCGCTTGCTGACGGTCGACTTCGCGAAGGTCAGGCACGTCCGCTCATTAACCTTGAACCTGGCATTATCGAAGAGGTGCTTCCAACTATCCTGAAAGAGGAGTGGAGCGCCCGTAAGATTGAACAATTCATTGTTCAGCTCAAAAAGAATGGGCATGAGGCGATTGAAAACAAGAAAACCCGCACGATCAATGCAACGCCCTACGAAGAGAATACTCGCCAGTTAGAGAAGCGCTTCGCGACGCCCGTATCCGTCAAGACGAATGCCAAGGGCGCCGGCCAAATTGTCATTAAGTTCAAGAGCGATGCTGACTTTCAGCGAATCCAAAAATTACTGGGCAATTAATTTAAAGTCTAAAATTAGAACGTTTTTAGGGCAGTGAACGGGTAAATCCGCATGCTGACTGGCCCGACGATGTCGTAATAAGGAATCATTCCGAGCCCGCTGCGAGAGTCGTAAGAATAATCGCCCTGTCGGTGGTCGCCTGCAACGAACAGCGAATTGTCGCTGACGGTCGTATCGACGCTGCCGCTGGTCGGTGATCCTACGGTCTCCGGGAATGACGCATCCGGCTTGAAGCCTTCAGGGTGCTCGTTATTGTATACCGTAAGGACGCCGTCTTTGACGGTTACACGTTCGCCCGGGAAGGCGATAACACGTTTAACGATATACTCGTCTGCCGTACCCGGAACGTACTGGGGGTTATTAAAGACGATCACATCGCCACGCTCAGGGATGTATTCTTTGTTTTGTAGGTGTGCCCATGTAATTGGCAGGCGGTTAATAATGAGGCGGTCTCCTGTAAACAGAGTACTTTCCATACTTGGTCCAAGAACATTAAAGCTGCGAAAGACAAACGTATTGATCAATAATGTGCCAACGAGCACGCACACAATAAAAAGCGCGATACTGAGCGCGTCTTTTAATAATGGGTGTCGCTGCATGAACGTTGCTTCCATGTCCTCCTTACTATACACGCCTGTGGCCTCTTATAAAAGTAAAGTGCCTGTGTTTTTCGTTTTAAAATGCGCGGCAATCATATATAGTAGATGGAGTATTTATGACACGACAACGCAATGCAATCGACGGATTTGTTCCTCGCCGAGGTGGTGGCGACTTGAGCGCTCGCAATCTTAGTGCTACCCCGGCAAATAATACTCCTAAACCTTCTGGCCACGGCTTGCAGCCGCTCGGTACCTCTGTAGCGGGAGCTACGGACGCGCCGCTTCGCCGAAATCCGACAGTTGGACTGACAAAAAGTGATATTGATGAATCGCTGCGTGGGATCGATACACCTGAAGATGCTAAAAAAGGCAAAAAGGGCCGTGGGCGTAAGGGTCCTATATCAAAGAAGAAGCGGATCATCAAATGGTCTGTTATCGGAATTCTCGTTATTATTTTAGCTATTGGTGGCTGGCTTGCTTACAAGGCTCTGACGGCCAGTAGCAACATCTTTAAAGGGAATATTTTTGGTTTGGTCCAGATGCAGCCCCTTAAAGAAGACGAAAACGGCCGAAGTAATATTCTTGTGCTCGGTACTTCGGAGGATGACCCTGGGCACGGTGGCGCATACCTAACCGACTCGATGATGGTTATGAGCATTCATCAGAAGAACAAGACGGTTGATATGTTCAGTATTCCGCGCGACCTTTACGTAGAGTATGGTATGGCTTGTAACAGTGGGTACCAAGGAAAGATCAACGAATACTTTAACTGCGTTAACGATGACTGGACTGATCCTAAGGCGGAAGAGCAGCGACTGACGGAGACACGTAAATTTGTTGGTGATATTTTCGGACTTGATGTTCAGTATGCGGTTCATGTCAACAATACCGTTATCAAAGAAGCTGTTGATGCGGTTGGTGGTGTAGATGTTGATATCCAGGGAAGTAACGGCGACCCAGGCGTGTATGACCGTAACTTTGACTGGCGCTGTAACTACCAGTGTTACTACGTTAAATACGATAATGGCGTCCATCACCTCGACGGCGAACATGCACTCTTCCTCGCGATGGCCCGTGGTGATATTGCGCCGACATATGGTCTTGGTAACTCTAACTTCGACCGCGAAAAGAACCAGCAGAAAATCATTATTGCTCTTAAAGAAAAAGCCGTCAGTACTGGAACCCTGACTGATGTGGGCAAGGTGACCGGCCTGATCGATGCGCTTGGTAATAATCTGCGCACTAATTTTGACACGAGTGAGATTCGTACGCTCATGGACGTTGCCTCAAAGGTTAAGTCTGAGGAAATCAAGACAATTAGTCTCTTTGACGGTGATAACTCGGTCGTGAAGTCGGGTAACTATGGCGGAGCAAGTGTCGTCATGCCGACAGCAGGTGTCTTTAACTACGATCAGATCCGTAAGTTCCTGGACCAAAAACTAACAAGCAATCCGGTAACCCGGGAAGCTGCGAATGTAGTCGTGCTAAACGGCTCGGGCGAGGCTGGGGTTGCGGGTGTTGAGGCCGAGAACCTGGAAAGCAAAGGATTCATTATCAGCGAAGTGGGTAATGCTCCAGAGGGCACCTACGGTGATGTAGATATTTACCAAGTGGGTGATGGTAAGACTGCCACGAAGGAGAAGCTCGAATCACTCTTTAGCATCAAGGTAAAGACGACGACTCCACCGGTACCGGTTAATGGTGACACTAACTTCGTCATTATCTTCGGCAAGCCTCACACGACCGCGAATTAGCGTGGTATAATAAAACCAAGTTATGGATTTGTTGAAATCATCGAAACGACGCTCATTTTTGAGTGAGCTGATCTACATCGTACTTAATGTTGGCCTAGCCCTTGCTATTTTAGCGGTGGTGCTCGCAATCGAATCGCCGCTTCCGGCAATCGCCTTAGTACTCCTTAGTAAGTGGCGTGTTCTGGCTGTTCGTCCGCGCTACTGGATGGCAAATATCAAAGCCAACTTAGTGGACATTATCGTTAGCCTTAGCTTTGTTGTACTACTGTATGCTGCAGGCAACGCTTTTGCGCTGCAGGTCATTTTGACAGCGCTGTTTATTGCGTGGCTGCTCTTTATTAAGCCTCGCTCCAAGCGAACATTTATAGCAGTTCAGGCTGGAACGGCGCTTTTCTTCGGCGTTACGGCGTTGATGACTGTATCGTATGATTGGTCGAGCTTGCCTGTCGTGCTTGGGATGTGGGTGATCGGATATGCGACTGGTCGTCACGTGTTAACGAACTACGAAGATCCGCATAGCTCTTTCTATAGTTTGATTTGGGGGCTTGTTGTGGCGGAGCTTGGATGGTTAACGTACCACTGGACATTCGCTTATTCTATTCCGGGCTTTGGCGGTGTTAAGCTGGCCCAGGCGGCATTGATTGTTTTAGCTATAGGATTTGTCGTAGAGCGTGCATATGGCAGCTATCACCAACATGGTGCAGTAAAATCAAGCGATCTTACGCTGCCGGTTCTGCTGTCGGTGAGTGTCATTCTTATACTCGTATTTTTCTTCAACACACTCGGTACAGGCGGAATTTAAGCAGTCATTAAGACGTAGAGGGTAGGCTAAGGGGGATATGCAGAAAATGAGTGAGAACAACCCGGATTCAAATAACGCGCCTGCGGACGAACCGCAAAGTGCGGCAAAAGACCCAACCGAAACATCGTACAAGGCGAGCGGACCGCGAAATAAAGCAAAGATCGTCGTGATTATCAGCCTCGTTGGCATCATTTTGTTATGTATTTTAGGCGGCATTATAGGTTCGCAGCTTTTTAGCGCATTCGAAAACAATAATCCGCTTACGAACCGTGAGGGCGTGAAGAACGATGGCAACAGGATCGTTACGCAGGAAGAGGAAAATATTGCCGGTCTGGTAAATAAAGTTTCACCAAGCGTTGTTTCAATCGTGACGACTTCTCAGGGCGAATCATTCTATGGTCCGACGGTTGAGTCGGGTGCCGGTACGGGTATTATTGTAGGTAAAGATGGCTATGTCATGACGAACAAGCATGTCGTAAAGGGCACGAGTGAGGTGAGTGTCGTACTGACGGACGGTACAACTTACGAAAACGTGCGTGTGATCGGCTCCGATCCGCTTAATGACGTTGCCTTTTTAAAGATTAATGGCGTTAGCGATCTGCCGGCGGCGGAGCTGGGTGATTCCGGATCAATCCGTGTCGGCCAAAAAGTGGTAGCAATCGGTAACTCGCTTGGCCAGTATCAAAATACGGTAACGAGCGGTATTATCTCTGGTACCGGGCGTCCGATCTCTGCACAAGACGGCGAGACGGTCGAGAATCTAAACGACCTTATCCAGACCGATGCGGCGATTAATCCTGGTAACTCCGGTGGTCCGCTCTTGAACTTGGCTGGACAAGTGATCGGCATTAATACGGCGATTATCGAGGATGCACAGGGGATTGGCTTTGCGATTCCCGTAAATACGACCAAGGGTCTATTAAAAGGCGTGCTCGCAGGCAAAGGGGTCGAACGGTCGTATCTCGGCATCAACTACATTCCGATTACGGCGGATGTCGTGAAGCGGTTTAATCTAAAAGTAAAACAAGGGGCGTACGTCCGTAGTGGCGAGGGACAATCACCGATCGTAAGCGGTAGCCCTGCCGAAAAGGCCGGCGTTAAAGAAGGTGACATCATCACAAAAGTGAGCGGCGTTGAACTAGGCGCAAGCGCAGGCCTCTCGAGTCTCGTTGCGGAATATGCACCCGGAGATACGGTTGAACTAACGATTGTTCGTGACGGACGCGAAATGACGTTGCGTGTAACGCTTGCCAAGTATACGGGTTAGATTTTTTGAAGCGACAAGGCAAAGTCGCGGACTTCCAGTAAACGGAAGCCGCGGTTTTTTGCCGTTGTGATGATTGCCGCATGTTGGCGAGGGTCGGCTTCAAGGAGCATATAGCCGCTTGGCGCTATCGCGCGCGATGATTGGTCGATGAGCTCGTTTATTAGTCGCAGCCCGTCGTCGTCTGCAAATAACGCGAGTCCAGGCTCATGTTCGGTTTCGGGGGATCGTTCCCAGGCGGGGTCAACGTATGGTAGATTTGCAATAATGTAGTGTGGAGCGAACGGATAATTGCCAAGGAGATTACTGTGTTCGAGTGTGACATCGGCTTCAAGGCGGAGCGAGTTTGTCTTGGCGACATTTAGCGCATGCCGGCTGATATCGAGCAGGGTTACATCAAGAGCGGGGACTTCAAGTTTTGCGGTGATGCCTAGGCAGCCCGATCCCGTACCGACATCGACAAGGCGGGTCGGGCCGGATGGGAGAAGTTCAGCTTGCTTGGACTGAAGATCTTTTAAAATGTCGATGATAGCCTCCGACTCAGGACGGGGGATAAGCGTCGCTGGAGTTACTTTAAAGAGACGGCCGTAAAATTCTTTGTGGCCGATGATGTAGGCAATCGGAGTGCGATCAAGACGCAGCTCAAGGCGTGCGTCGGCAATTTCGACGAGTCTGTCCGTAAGCGGTTCGTCATCGTGTGCGTGCAGGTAGGTGCGGCTTTTACGGATGGTGTGCGCCAAGATGACCTCGGCATCGAGCCGTGGGGAGGGGATCCCCGCGTCAACAAGGCGCCGCGCTGCATCAGTGAGCCAGTCTTTAATTGCTGGCGTTTGCGGCCGCGAGTTCACGCTCGTACCCCTGTAGGTGTTCGATTAAATCATCAATGGCGCCGTTCATTGCCTGCGGAATGCCGCTGCGCGAATAACCGATTCGGTGATCAGTAATGCGGTCCTGCGGGAAGTTGTAGGTGCGGATCTTTTCGCTGCGGTCGCCGCTTCCGATAAGGCTGCGTCGTTCAGCTGCGAGCTTAGACTGCTCTTCGTCGATCTTTTGCTGAAGCAAGCGGGAGCGAAGGACGCTCATGGCTTTTTCTTTGTTTTTGATCTGCGATTTCTCGTCCTGGTTGGTGACGACCATGCCAGTCGGAAGATGGGTAATGCGGACTGCTGAGTCGGTCGTGTTAACGGATTGGCCACCGTGACCACCGGCGCGGTATACATCGATTTTAAGGTCGTTCGCGTTAATCTCAATATCCGTTTCTTCGGCCTCGGGGAGAACGGCGACGGTAACGGTACTGGTATGGATGCGTCCCTGGGATTCGGTAGCAGGAACGCGTTGTACGCGGTGAACACCCGACTCGAATTTAAGCTGTGCGTATGGTGCATCGCCTTTAACGCCGAAGACAACTTCTTTGTAGCCGCCGGTGTCGTTGGCGCTTTCGCTCATAAGTTCAGTTTTAAGGCCGTGCGCTTCGCAGTAGCGCAGGTACATGCGGTAAAGTTCGGCAGCAAACAGACTGGCCTCGTCGCCACCCGCGCCGGCACGGATTTCGATGATAACATTCTTTTCGTCGTTAGGGTCCTTTGGCGCTAGCATGACGAAAAGTTCGTCTTCAAGATGCGCTAGCTTTTCTTCGGTTTCCGTGACTTCCATTTTGGCGAGCTCGGCTAGTTCGTCGCTGCCAGTAGCAAGCTCTTTGGCTTCTTTTAGCTGAGCTTCGAGCGTTTCACGGAGGGTCGCCTTTTCCAGGATTGCCTCAAGCTCAGTAAAGCGCTTGTTCTTGGCGCTAAAATCAGGGTCGCTGTAGGCAGTAGGGGATGCAAGAAAATCAGCAAGCGCGGCTTTTTCCTGGGTGAGTTCTGCGATATTGAGGCTGATCTTTGGCATATATTCTCCTACGGTTATTGTAACAAAAAAGAGACTGCCAGTAATGACAGCCCCTTTCTGTTTGCGGTGCTAGTTTTCAGCGCCGGCTTTCTTT
>DASUVJ010000019.1:0-12150 GCA_036378995.1 Saccharimonadales bacterium (SeqCode) | reverse complement strand
ATGCGCTTGCACGTAATTTGAAGGAGGAGACGGATCTTACGGTCCAAACCGCTCAGCTCTTCGATGTTTTGACATATGTTGATCACGATGACCGTGATATTCAGTATGTATTCATTCTATATCTCGTAAGCCTTCGTCCGGGAGGCCGGGTAACGCTTAGCCAAAATTATGATCATTACATTTGGAAAAAAGTCGCGAATCTCCAGCAGGATGAGCTAACAGAGTCCGCAAAGTTACTGTTGGGTATATCACAACAGGTAATTACCTCTGTTAAAGAAAAGGAACTCATAGAAAACGATGTAATGGAGACATCGAATAATTCCCATCTTATTATCTATTCAGACGGTGGATCCCGCGGTAATCCAGGGCCTTCGGCATCAGGATTTGTCATAATGAATGACCGCGAACACGTCATTCATGAAGGGGGGATGTATCTAGGAATCACTACCAACAACCAAGCAGAATACCACGGGGTACTGCTTGGTTTGGAGAAGGCATTGTCCATGGGTGCGAAGACTGTTGACTTCAGAATTGACAGTCTTCTGGTCGTCAATCAGATGAACGGTGTCTATCAGATTAAGAACAGGGAACTCTGGCCGATCAACGAGCGCATCCGTGAGTTGGTGACTCGATTTGACAAGGTGACCTTCACGCATGTAAAACGCGAATTCAACCAACTTGCAGATGGAATGGTTAACAAAATTCTTAATGCCAGGGGTGGTAAATAGGGTATAATAAAAACCAGGCAGTTCGTTAGACGATCGCTTGTGTACGTTTTACGCGGATACAAGAGGAAAGTCCGGGCAGCACAGGACATGACAGTCGTTAACGACGACCGGGGGAAACCCTAGGGAAAGTGCCACAGAAACGAAACCGCCCCGAGGCAACTTGGGGTAAGGGTGAAAGGAGTGGGGTAAGAGCCCACAGCGACGCACGGCGACGTGCGGAGGAGGTAAACCCTGTCAGCTGCAAGGAGATCTACATATAAGGATGGTCCGTCCGTAGGTCGTTACCCGCTTGACCTTCCGGGCAACCAGAAGGCTAGATAGATGATCGTCCACGACAGAACCCGGCTTACCGGCGGACTGTCCACTAAAAATACCCTTCATTATGAAGGGTATTTTTATGTAAGGAGCAGAAGAGATTAGGCTTTTGCGCTCTTTACGATTTCGGCGAACGCCTTAGGCTCGTTAACTGCGAGTTCTGCAAGAACTTTACGGTCGAGTTCGACGTTAGCAGCTTTTAGGCCGGCGACGAGCTTTCCGTAGGTAGTGCCGTTTTCGCGGGCGGCAGCGTTAATACGGGTAATCCACAGGCTGCGGAGGTCGCGTTTTTTGTTGCGGCGGTCACGGTATGCGTACTGAAGAGCGCGGATAACAGCTTGCTTTGCAAGGCGGTATGAACGCGTTCGGTTGTGCTGCATGCCTTTGGCAAGCTTCAATATCTTTTTGTGCTTAGCACGTGCGGTAACACCTCGTTTTACTCGCATATTATACTCCTAGGGCTCGTTTAACGTTTTTAGCCATCGAACCGGTGACGGTTGCGGTGGTGTTGATTGCGCGCTTGCGGCTCTTGCTCTTTTTGGAAAGCAAGTGGTTGCCGAATGCGCGGCGGCGGGTCAGTTTACCGGTGCTGGTAAGCTTGATTCGCTTCGCTGTACCTTTGTGGGTCTTTAGCTTTGGCATTATTTACTCCTTACTACTATGCTCAGATTGCGTCCAGCCATCTGAGGCTTCTGCTCAAGTATCGCGTCATCTTCTAGAAGTGCGACGATTCGATCGATCATCTCGTATCCCAGTTCTTTGTGGGCCATCTCGCGTCCACGGTAGAAGATCTGGATTCTCACCTTGTGTCCGGCGGCGAGGAAACCTCGGATTTTCCGAAGTTTGATGTCGAGGTCACCGGCACCGATTTTCAGTCCGAATCGCATTTGCTTCAGCTCGTTGGCCTTGCTGCTCTTGCGGTTCTTTTGCTGTTCCTTCATCTTCTGGTACTGGTATTTACCCCAGTCCACGATTTTGACGACAGGCGGTGCTGCGTTTGGTGAGATCTCAACGAGGTCTACTCCGGCTTCTTCGGCGGCCTTTAGGGCGTCTGCGCGGCTCATGATGCCGAGCTGTTCGCCGTCGGGGCCTATGACACGAAGTTCATTAGCGCGGATGGCCTCATTGGTGCGAATTGATCGATTGATCGCTGTCTCCTTTTCGAGTTGCAATATTTTTAAGCGTTACTCGTTGACTATTCTACCAGATTACTAACGGGGGTTCAAGAGTTTTGTCGGTATTGGAGTGCTTCGCTGACATGCGCAGGGAGAATATCCGGAGCGTCGTCAATGTCTGCGATAGTGCGGGCGACTTTGATGACCTTGAAGTAGCTCCGCGCGCTGAGATTCATTTTGTCTGCCGCGAGAGCGAGAAGTTGGCGTACGGCGGGTGAGAGTGCTATATGGGATTTGAGCTCGCTACTGGAGATATTTCCGTTGTTTTTTACGCTACTTTTATATCTGTTCGATTGTTTAATAGTGGCCAAATTGATTATGTTTTTTGCTTCTTCGTGTTGTTTTTTAGTCGACGATACTGCTTGAAGAAGGACGTCGTTCTCGACGCGACTAACATTGACAACGAGGTCGATTCTATCCATAAAGGGACCAGATAACTTCTTTTGATAGGCGAGAATTTGTGTGGATGAACAAGAACATTCCCGTTTCTGATCACCGTAAAAGCCGCAGGGGCAGGGATTCATTGTAGCGACCATCATAAAGTCCGCCGGATAACATGCATGGCCGTTCGCTCGACTAATGGTCACTCGTTTATCTTCGAGTGGCTGTCTGAGGGCTTCAAGTACTGAACGGGGATACTCAGGAATCTCGTCGAGGAAGAGGACACCTAAGTGTGCAAGGCTGATGTCGCCAGGCTTAGGACGAGTTCCTCCGCCAATAAGCGCTGTGCGACTTGTCGTGTGGTGAGGGCTGCGGAACGGACGACGAGTAATGATGTCGGATGATTCGCCTGCAAGGCTATGAAGTTTTGTTACCGCGATCTGCTCCTCAGGTGACAGGGGTGGCAGTAGGGAGGTGAGTGTTCGAGCGAGCATTGTTTTTCCTGCTCCTGGTGATCCCGTGAGGAGAATATTATGGTGACCTGCGGCAGCAATAACGAGCGCTCGCTTCGCATGACCTTGTCCATGAATGTCATCAAGGAGTGGGTGCGGATCGACAGTAAACTCAGTCTGAAGGTCTTTTCGCCGCGCATAAGGATTTATATGCTTTTCGTGCTTTAGGTGAAGAAAAAGCGACTTCAAGGAGTCGATGCCGATAATCTGAATGCCTTCTACGAGACTTGCTTGGTGGGTATTTGCCTCGGGAAGGTATACTTTTGAAAATCCTGCTTTTTTAGCGGTCTCGGCAAGTGTTACTGCGCCACGTACGGGTCGCAACGTCCCGTCTAAGGCCAGTTCACCAGCGAAAAGCGCATCCGATACCTCCTCTTGTCGAAGCTGACCGCTGCTAGTTAAAATCGAGAGAGCGATGGGTAAGTCATAGTGAGAGCCATCCTTCGGCAGCTCTGCTGGTGCAAGATTTACGGTTATTCTTCGGGCGGGGTATTCTAGATGGGAATGATAAATAGCGCTTTTGACGCGTTCGCGCGCCTCGTCTACTGCCTTGTTTCCTAGACCTACGAGCTGGAAAGAGGGGAGTCCTTTTGTTATGTCGCTTTCGATCTCGATAAGATGGCCTTCGAAACCAATAGGAGCGGCAGACATAACCCTTGAGACAAGCATCATATACGTATAGTTAAGCATAATGACTTTCTGGCGGCAAATATGGTATAATACATACATTCAAGACGGGGCTGACACAGCTTTCGACAGAAGGACATTAACAGGCTATTCTGCAAACCGAATTTGCACGACACGCATCTTTTTAATTGCAAACAAACTTGCATCTGCAGTAGCTAAGGTAAAGAGCGCTTTTAGCGTTCCTAGCCTTGCTGTTGCGCCAATCGCAGCCTAGTCTAGCGATCATCGCAGGCCAATAGGTGACATAGTGGCTTCGCGGTGTTATATTTCATGTCACTCACCGTTTAGCGCGCGCAGCGGCGCTCTAGGCGGGAAATCTTTCCGCGTGACTGTCCGGGTATTTATGTTCGTCCTTCAGCCCGGAGGGTCATAAACAACACAAGACGAACTATGTTTGTAGACGAATAGCAGGTTACCTTTTGGACCGGGGGGCAGTACCCCGCAGCTCCACCAATTTGAATGTAAAAACGCCCGTACGGGCGTTTTTTGATTGACTGTATGAAGCGCTTTTAGCTCAAAATAAAACAACCACCTGCGAGTAGTGGTTGTTTTGTGTGGAGTTTTTGATTCTTGTTTATTTTTGGCTCCTGCACAATTTTTTTATTCAGAAGCTACCCCTATATTATGACGCCAAAGCGCTTGTGTCAATGCTATTTTCAAAAAAACTTTTCCTAATTTAGTTGGCATGTGGATAATCCATATTTAGTGCTGGGGCGGGGCAGGAGATCCATATAAACATTGTTCAAGCTGGAGATTAGCTGAATAAAATATACATACAATGTGAGTAATTATTTAATGAATGAGTATGCAATATGAATTGATGTTTTGGTGCTGCGATGGGGGCATTCTTAAGCGAATGTCGCGGGATGCAGTGCTATGACTGACCGTGGCATGACTCGCGCGGTCGGCTGGAAAGCGCATTGGCTTTAGCAGGTTTACGCATGGATTGTTCTAAGCTGATTTTTACGCTCCTTATTTTGGCCATATGAGCAGGTGGAGTTTCTTGCTTTTATCAATCGTGCTTGTAAGCAGCCGGCTATCATGGCGAGCTTCGTAAGCCGCTTAACATGTCGCTGCACGCATAGAAGGTGTTTAGGAATGTCTTTCAGTGCTTAAAAGTTATGTCGAGCCGTCTGGTGATTTTTCGATTTTTTGCGCAGACTTGATCGTGTAATGTACCGATTCTTAGATTAATGTCGAGTGTATTACAATGTTGTAATTAATAAATATTTACATAATAACACCTATACATAGTATGTTGTTTTGCAATGATGATTTATTTACTACTATTTTATATCGCTAATGTATTGACCATAAAGGCAGAAAATGCTAGTATGAACATAAGCTTTTACAAAAACAAAAAAAGCAAAAATTAACAATTAGAAACCTGACCGCTCACACTTGACGGAAACTCGGTAACGACACCGTACTGCGCCAAAATGATCTTTCACATACGGATCACGCACCTTTTTGCAGTGCATGTTGTGGCGTTGCCGATGCTCCGCCAAACGGCGTCGAGCGCGCGTACATTAGTACCGATATGTCTAGTTAATCCTTGTTCTATGAGAGGAGCAGTGAGACCACTAGGCATATCGTGGAATATGACGCATGAATATTTGCCCCAGGTTTATCCTGGAGCGGTCAGTTGCCCGAGTGTGGTAGATCGTTCACTAGAACACGCGCCCAATATTTATTCTAGCGGCGGATGTTGTTCTTTGAACATTAGGTCTATCACCCGGGCGCCCTTGTTTAGGTGGTATAGTGAGAATATGTTGGGAAGAGTAATAGCAGTCAGTTCTATAGGGGCGGCTATAATATTGGCGATTTTGCTTCAGATGACCAAGCCGGCAACGGTGGGGCCACTAGGCATTCTTATTGTATTTATTTTAATGTATGTGTCAGTGCTCGGTGCTCTGACATTTTTGATGTTCGGAATGAGTAAGCTGATCGTTAAACTCTCCTCATCTGTCACTATAAAGCGTCCGCTTCAGCCGCTAAGCCTTAAGCGCTCATATTATTTCTCGTCGGTTATCGGGCTTGCTCCGGTTATGATTATTGGGATGCAATCGGTAGGGGAAGTGGGATTCTACGACTTTCTTTTGGTGGTCATATTCGTTTGTATTGGCTGTATTTACATCGCTAAACGGACAAATTAACTAGTACATTTGCTGTAATGATTATGCTATAATTACAGATATGGAACCCAAACTGCCCGCTCAAGAACGTAGACCGGAGCTGCCATCTGTCAGCTATGGCCAAAATCTAGAGCATGCGCCCATGCCGCCAAATCCGGAAACGGCTATCGAGCGTGCCCCGGAGCAGTTTGAACAGAGAAGTGAAGCACCGCCGGCTGCGGTCAATCAGGCTCCTACATTACCTCCTGTTGTTATTCCTCCGGCTGTCCCGGCGCCAGTCAAAGACGACGCCGCGGCGCCGGCGACTGACGATATGCCTGCCGTAGCCAATGATGACGACCTCATTGAAAAAGAATGGGTGGATAAGGCGAAAAAAATCATCGTTGATACTAAGGATGATCCGTACCGCCGCGAACAAGAGGTGGGAAAGTTGCAGGCAGAATATCTGCGTAAGCGCTACGGAAGGGAACTGGGTGTCTCGCAGTAGCGGGGCGCGTATATAACTATGACTGGTGTATTTATAAGTGTGTTCGTGTTCGTTTTTCTGGGATCCGCAATAGGGATCTTTGTTTTCTCGCAGTATCGTAAGACATTACGCGAGGCAAAGAACTACGAACGCGGCTTAAAAATGGTGCCGATGCTTATTCATCTGCCGCCTACGAGCGATGATATCCAGGGTAATGGTCGAGATGAACGTGATATTACTGAAGAGGTGCTCTCACAGGCACAGGTGATGTATAACATTATTGCCAGTACTGCGACACGAGGCTTCAAGAGTAAGCTATATGGTCAGCGCCATCTTTCGTTTGAGATCGTTGCCCAAGGCGGGCTTGTTCATTACTACACAGTTGTGCCATCGGTACTTGTGGATGTTGTGCGCCAGGCAGTCGCTGCTGCATATCCATCCGCTCGACTGGAAGAAGTAACCGAGCATAATATATTCAGTGAAAAGGGAAAGATGAGCGGCACGATCGGCGGCGAGTTCACACTTAAAAAGAATTTTGTATTTCCTATTTCTACGTACCAAGAAACAAAAAGGGATGCGTCGCGTGCGCTACTAAACGCGCTTTCGGCTGCCACGCGGGAAGACGGCATTGCAGTTCAGATGATGCTGCGTCCTGCGCGCGACGGCTGGACGAAGAGCTCGATCGCAGAAGCTGACAAAATCACCAAAGACAAAGGCAAGAAGAAAGTCGGGTTTGGAGGTATGATCGCGCCTAAGGAGCTCATGGAGTCTTTATGGAAGCCGCTCGAAACGGAAGATGTGAAGGCTGATGATAAGAAGCTCAGTTCATTAGAGCAGTCAACCGTAGAGGCGATCGAGGAAAAAACGAAACATCCGGGTTACGAAGTGTTGATACGCGTCGTCGTATCATCAAATACCTCTACACGTTCCCAGGCCTTGTTGAAGAATGTCGTAGCAGCATTCTCGCTATTTGATTCACCGAGTTTCAATGGGTTTAAGTTTACGGTAACAAAAAACATCGAAGAACTCGTAACCGCGTATATATTCAGGTTTTTCCCGCAGACGGTAACGCAGAATATCTTAAACAGCGTTGAACTGGCAACAATCTTTCACTTGCCGAACCAAAGTAGTATCCCTACCGCGCAAGTTCAACGTCAGATGTCTAAGCAGGTTGATGGACCAACCCAAATTATGGATGAAGGACTGCTGCTTGGATACAATGAATTCCGCGGGGTAAAGAAACCAATTCGTCTAAGCGTAAATGACCGACGACGACACACCTATATTATTGGTCAGACAGGTACCGGTAAATCGGTCCTGCTTGAGAACTTGGCGTTTCAAGATATGATGGACGGCCGTGGATTCGCCTTTGTTGATCCGCATGGTGACTCTGTCGAGGCGTTACTCGGCAAGGTACCAAAAGAGCGTGTTGAAGATGTCATTTATTTCAACCCGGGCGATATGACCAATCCGATCGGCCTGAATATGTTTGAATTCGACCATCCTGACCAAAAAGACTTCTTGGTTCAGGAGGCTATCAATATGCTTTACGGCCTCTACGACCCGGGACACACAGGTATCGTCGGACCTCGCCTTGAGCATATCTTTAGGAATGCAGCGCTACTGCTTATGTCTGATCCAAATGGTGGAACGTTCATTGATATTCCAAAACTGCTCATCGATGAGGATTTTATGAAGAGCAAACTGAAGTATGTTACTGATCAGACGGTGCTCGACTTTTGGACAAAAGAGTACCCGAATTCACAGAAATCCAACGAATCGGGTGAAGTGGTTAGCTGGGTAGTCAGTAAGTTTGGTCCGTTTATTTCTAATGACTCAATGCGTAATATTATCGGCCAGACGAAGAGCGGATTTAATCTGCGTGACATCATGGATAACAAAAAAATTCTTCTCGTTAACCTCAGTAAGGGGCGCATGGGTGAGCTGAACTCAAAGCTGCTTGGTATTATCTTCGTGATGAAGTTTCAGGCGGCGGCGATGGGGCGAGCGAACCTTCCAGAAGACCAGCGTGTGGACTTCTCCTTGTATGTGGACGAGTTTCAGAACTTCGCTACAGAAAGCTTCGAGTCAATTCTTTCCGAGGCCAGGAAATATCGTCTCAACCTGATACTTGGTAACCAATTCATGACGCAGTTAACAGATAAGATTCGTGAAGCGATCATTGGTAACGTAGGTACAGTAGTGAGCGGGCGTATTGGTATTACGGACGCTGAGATCCTAGTAAAAAAATTCTCTCCGACCTTTGACGCTGAAGATCTTACCAAAATGCCGAACTATCAATCAGTAACAAGCGTGATGATTAATAATGTGCCATCTGCGCCGTTTAGCATGTCGTTCGTGCCGCCGATGGGGCAAAGTAATCCGCAGCTTAGTGACGCGCTAAAGCGCCTCTCTGCTGCCAAGTACGGCAAACCGCGTACTCAGGTAGAAAAGGAGATTTTCGCTCGACTGGGGGCTGCCGATGCCGAGAAGAAAGCAAAAGCAGAAGCACTTAAGAAGAGCCAGCAGGAACGAATGACCGGCATGAACCGGGCGAGCGGCTCTGCAGGCGGATCGTCCTTCCTTGACGAGTGGCTTTCCAAGCGCAAGCAAATGGGGGCAAGCAAACCGCCTACTCCTACGGCGCCTTCGCAGCCTCCTGTTTCTGCGGCTCCGTTATCTCCGCCTGTAGCATCTCCTCCTGCGCAAACTGCGCCGCAAGCTGCTCCGAGGCCTCCTGAGCCCGTGAATACACCTGCTACTGTTGATCCAGCGTTTGGACCTCCGCTTCCAGATGCTCCAAGCCAGCAGCCGCCAGAAAAGCTCTCACTACGGGGAGATGAGGCGAACCATGAGAGTGAAGTCTCGATAAAATGGCGCTAGTTAAGTAAAGATAATTACTAATCATTAAATGAACGGGCCGCTAGCTGCGGCCCGTAATCATTGTTTTTATAAAGTCGTATCCTATGCCTATTATCCAGCCGAGGATAAAGGCGCCGATTGTTTCAAAACCTGATAACTCATGGCCAATGTTCTTGGCTAGGAGATAAACACCGAGTGTTAGTACAAAAGCACAAAGAGAGCCGGTGAGAATGGCGTTTGGCCGTGCTACGGTATTACCAATAGCTTCGCTGGTCTTTTCGACTGTTTTGTTGTGGATAATTTTACTAAACGCACGACTTGCTGGAGACATATGTGTCTGAATCTCGTTCATTGTGGCCTTGTAGCTTGCTTCGCGCTCTTCCTTTGAAATAGGACCCGTACGTCGCTCTGCAGGCGAGGATTCACGTTGCTCGTGCTTCTTTTCCTCCTCCGCGCTCGAAGCATTCTCTAGAGCTTCTCGACGCGCATCCTCTAAGTTTTCCTGGTTCTTTTCGGGGCTCTTTTCTAATGCTTCACGAAGTTGCTCACGGCGTTCGTTAGCCGCATCCTGGAGTGCTTCAGGATTAAATTCTTTTTCTGGACTGAACTTGTTTTTTTCTTGTGAGCTACTCATTTACACCCCTATTAAATTGTACCTGCGTTAAGATCATGACGGATAAGGCGTACTTCTTTTTTCATTTGCCTTGAGCGAGCGTAGAAGTAGACGACGACTGCGAGAACAACACCTGCAAATATTGTGTTTTCTGTCGGACCTGTCTTTGGGAGCTCTGTAACAACAGATTCGACCTGCTTAGCGGGTGGACAGTCAACATTGATATCGACGGTATTACCAAAGGTGTTTGTCATTTTACAGTCATACGAAGTGCGGTCGCTTTTTCCTTGGGCGAGAGAAGGGATTGTTTCTGCAAGCTGAATGACAAAAATACGGGACTGCTTTTGGCCTGGCTGTAGCGTTGCTTCGGGCCAGGTAAGGGTTTTAGTATCTTTATCAAAAGTCGCACCGCCGTTGTCGAAAAGTGTGGAGTATTCAAGCACGTCGTCGAGCTTTTCTTCCATCTTTACCTTTGCTGGGGCGGTTCCTGTATTCTCGGCGGTAACGGTATATGCAATGCGGTTGGAGACTTTTGCAAGCATTGAGGCGGCATCTTTGTTGCCCTGAGAGAGGTTGCTGGCGGTTTTGCTTTGAATAATTTTAGCTTCGCACTTTGCATCTTTGATCCAAATGAGCGAGTCGCCGGGACATGGCTGACAATCCGGGCTGTTCTTTGGAAGGCTTGGGTTGTAGGCGCATACCTCTGGTGCTGCAACGGTAAACGCAACTTGGCATTTTGCTGCATCTTTTTTGCCTTCGGAGGTATCGACGACAAGCGAGGCATTATATGTGCCTGGCGAGGTTTGGTCGTACGTATAGCTCGAACTTGTTTTATTGCTGGCGACGGTCTTTGTGTGAACGGCCTTGCCAGCCTTATCCTTGACGGTATAAGTATAGCTTTTGATGGTAGCGCCGTTTTTGACGCTCGCCTGAGCATTAAACTGGTAACGGGTTCGAGAAATACGCTCTATAGATAATCCCTCACATGCTGATGACGGTTTTGGCGGTGTAGGGGCTTTTTTTGTAATAAGGTTGCCGCAGTTGTTCATAAGCGCGAACCAGCCGAATTTATCCGAGTAGCCGATGAGGGCGTCATAAGTAGAGCCGTACTTTTTAGTGTAGTCCTTGCTGTCCCATAAGCTGAGTGGGCGGTAGTAGACGGTGCCGGTCGAACCGTTTGATTTTGCGTACGAGTAAGTCCGCTCACCCTGTGCGGCACTGAAACGGCTTGTCATACCCCAAGACAGAACGTCCTTGGAGTTAATTGTTCCTTTTTTAGCCGCCTGGATCTCGCCGCGGGTAATGCCGAGAGAGGTGAAGATATCTTTTAGATTGTTTGAATTCTGATCGTAGTGCGAAAGGTATTCATTGACATTCGTAAAACCACCCCTTATAAAGTCGGAAGAGTTAGCTGCGTTTGCCGACTCTGGCGGTGAAAACACGGCAAAAGACTGCACGACGAGTGCTAGCGCGGTGAATATAAGGCCAATACGGCGGGTCGCCTCTTCTTTGCGCAGGCGTTTTGCATAAAAGCCAAGCTGACCGACGAGGGCAGGGCTGAATGCAAGATTCGATACTATCTTCCTAAACATGTTTTTACCTTTTTATTTTTTTGGTTTTAGATACCTCTTGATAATAAGATTAGCATAAGAAATATGTTCAGTACAATAGCTTGAGTGAACAATAATTTTTCGTTATAATGGACATATTGTAAATAGCGGAAACGTCTGAAATAGCGAGGGAACATGGCTAAACAAACAAATGACGGCTCTTATGATGGGTCACAAATCCAAGTACTTGAGGGACTTGAGCCGGTACGCAAGCGTCCGGGCATGTACATTGGTAGCACTGGCTACGACGGCGTACATCATCTTATTAAAGAAATCGCGGATAACTCTATCGACGAAGCGATCGCTGGCTTTGCTTCAAGAGTTGATGTCACGATCCTAGAAGACGGTGGAATCAGGATCGATGACGATGGACGTGGTATTCCAGTCGACAAGCATGCTAAGACAGGTAAAAGCACCCTTGAGACGGTGCTTACGGTACTTCATGCCGGTGGTAAATTCGGTGGTGGTGGCTATAAGGTATCGTCTGGTCTTCATGGTGTGGGTTCAAGTGTTGTTAACGCCCTCTCAACGCGCCTCATCGCCGAAGTCCGCAAAGACGGGAAGCTCTATCGCCAGGAATATGCAACGGGTGTTCCGCAAGGTGACATCGCAGTCGTAGGTAAAGCAACCAGCACTGGTACCTCTATTACGTTCTACCCAGACCCA
>DASUVJ010000018.1:0-4867 GCA_036378995.1 Saccharimonadales bacterium (SeqCode) | reverse complement strand
ACCGTGATTGACTACGTCGAAGAGATCGAGTCTGTCCTTCGCGAGACCGTGCTCATGCAGCCGATCAAGTATAACGAAATCAGGTTTACTCGGGATGACCGCAACGAGAGTCTTGGTAAAAAGATTCGAGAGGCGACAAGCTGGAAGGTTCCGGTGCAGCTGATTGTCGGTCCAAAAGATAAAGAGACGCGTGAAGTGAGCGTCCGAACCCAAGAGGGTGAAGAGAAGGTGGCTCTCGATCAGTTAGCTGAATATCTTCAGAAGATGTAAGGGTTGATGGTCGATACCGCATTTCGAGATAAGGTCTTTGAGTTGATGGCCAAGGTGCCGGCCGGCAGGGTTACTACGTATGGTGATCTTGCGGGCCTTGCTGGTCATGCGCACGCTTCGCGGGTCGTAGGCGGAATTGCCCATTTTGGACCAGATGATCTTCCGTGGCATCGGCTGGTTAACCGTTTCGGCGGACTTGCTGCAGGCTTTCACGGCGGTCGGGAAGTGCAGCGACAACTTCTGGAACAAGAGGGTGTTACCTGTACTGATTTTATAGTAGATGATTTTAAGGAGCGGCGATGGCAGCCAGAAATCTAAACCGAAAGCTTCCTCTTGTTGCCATCTACGGTCCAACAGCCAGCGGTAAGACTTCGCTCGCTATTAGCCTTGCCAAGCAATATGACGGGGAGATTATTTGTGCCGATTCGCGCACTGTCTATAAGGGCATGGATATTGGCACAGCCAAACCATCTATTGGGGAGCAGAACGGCGTGCCTCACTGGGGATTGGACTTAGTAGAGCCGGGCCAAGCTTTTAGCGCTGCCGATTTTAAGCGGTATGCTGATGAAAAAATCGCAGAGATTCGCGGGCGAGGGCATATTCCATATCTCGTAGGTGGGACAGGGTTGTATATGGATGCGGTCGTGTTTGACTTTAAGTTCGGCGGTAAGGCCGATACGCAATTGCGACAACAGCTTGAGAAAATGAGTATTGAGAAGCTTCAAGATTATTGTGTTAAAAACAATATAGAACTTCCTGAAAATGATAAAAACAAGAGGTATCTTATTCGCGCCGTAGAGCGATCACAGGAACCTATCGGTGGTAAAAGCGAGCCGTTAAGCACAAGCATTATTGTGGGAATTGCTACAGATAAGAGTGTTCTGCGTAAGCGCATCGGTGATCGCACTGAACAGATATTTGACGATAACGTTGTAGAGGAAGCTACTTTATTGGGCAAAAAATATGGATGGGAGAGCGAAGCAATGACCGGTAATATCTATCCGCTGCTCCGCCGCTATCTGGAAGGCGAGTTTTCGCTGGATGAAGTAAAAGACAAATTTACAACACTCGACTGGCGTCTTGCAAAGCGACAATTGACGTGGCTTAAGCGCAACCCGTATATCAAATGGCTTCCACTAACAGAGGCGAAAAGCTACTTAGACAGAGTACTCGCCAATGAATAAAAATCATGCTATCATAGAACACGAAAGTTATTCTAGGTAGAGAGATGATTGACGCACTATTTGGCTCGAAAACCCGCGTAAAGTTACTGCACCTATTCCTGAACAATCCAGGAAAGGCTTTTTACGTACGCGAAATAACCCGCCTCATTGATGAACAAATTAATTCCGTGCGTCGTGAGCTGTCTAATATGCTTGAGGTCGGGATTATTACCAGCGACAACGCCGATAACAAGCTGTATTACGAAGTGAACCAACGTTACGAGTATTATGTGCCATTTCGGGCGATCTTTGCAGATGAGAAGGTAGCGTCCGCATCAGTCTCTGGTGCACCCGCTGGATGGCGCGATAGCGTGAAGGACTTATCGGGTTTGCGCCTAGCGGTTGCTGCCGGAGTACTTGTTAAGGGCTCGGCTAGTACTGTCGACCTTCTGATTGTAGGCGAGGTGCCATCAGCTAAGCTGAAGAACGTCATCAAGCAAATCGAGAAGTCTGAGGCGCGCGAACTTAATTATACGCAGCTAAATTACGATGAGTTTTATTACCGGCTTAGCGTCCGTGATAAATTTATCACGGAGATACTCAGCGGTAAGCATGCTGTTTTGTACGATGCCGATAATGTTCTGAAAATGCAGTAGAGGAGAAAAGAATGTTTGATATTGAATATAAAGGTGCTAACAGTGTCGTGATTTCAACGAAGAAATCCGCGCTTGTAACTGATCCAAAACTATCAGTGGTCGGTCTTAAGGATGTAGTTGTAAAAGAAGCTGTTGAAGTATCCACGGAGCCTCGTTTTGCAGCCAATGGCAAGGATGCTCGTCTTCATATTGAAGGTCCGGGCGAATATGAAATCGGTGATTTCTCGATCCGCGGTGCGCGTGCTACGCGCCATATCGATACCGACAAGGATGAGCCGATCGGTACGATCTATCGTATTGAAGTAGGCGATGTGCGCATCGCACTACTCGGTAATATTGCCGGAACACTTAGCGAGGACCAACTGGAAGCCCTCGGTGTTATTGATGTAGTTATTCTCCCCGTGGGTGGAGGCGGACTTACGCCTGATGCTACAAGTGCGGCCCATCTTGTTCGTCAGATTGATCCAAAGGTGGTAATACCAGTACATTACGCCGATGATGCAATCAAATATGAAATGCCGCAGGATACCGTAGAGACCTTCGTAAAGGAACTCGGCGCCCCCGTCGAAAAGACCACTAAGTATAAGGTGAAGGCGGCTGCCTCTTTGCCTCCTGTGCTGACTGTCGTTGAAGTTGCTCGCAGCTAAGCAGAGATGCAATATAAAAAATCCCTCCGAGATAGGAGGGATTTTTTTGAATGGTTTTGGCTTTAGTTAGCCTGAGCCAGAATGCCTTTTTTCTTGAGCGTACGAATCGCCTGAGTTGAAAGGGTCATCGTTACTTTTTGGCCGTCAACCATGAAGGTTTTCTTCTGTAGGTTTGGCTTAAAGACGCGCTTTGTGCGACGCAAAGAGAAGCTGACATTGTGGCCATGCTGTTTGCCTTTACCGGTGAGTTCACATCGTGCTGCCATAATTATTTACTTCCACTTATTTTTACAATCCGTACCAGTTTACCTCTTTTAGGGATTTTCGTCAAGGTGAAGTCTACTTTACTAGAATACTTATGTTTCGTTGGTTATGCTTGGTCTAAAGGGTGCATAAGAGATAATCAAGGAGATACTATGAGTTACGAACCAAACGCTCATCCAGCCCAAGTCGCTATTATGAGGCACTTGCTATTCACGCCGCAAGCCGGCTTTGCTGAGTTGCAGAAGGCGACAGGCCTCTCGAGCGATCATTTTACCTTTCATATCAAAAAATTAACCGAACAATCGTATGTTGAGAAGACGGAAGCGGGCTATAGGCTGACTCATAAAGGTAAAGAGTACGCCAATCGTATGGATACGGACGAAAATGAGATAGAAAAGCAGCCCAAGGTGTCGGTTGCCATTACTCTGGAGCGAATGGGGAAGAACGGCGAGCGGGAATTTCTCTTTCAGCAGCGCAAAAAGAACCCGTATTTTGATTTTTGGGGTCGAGTCGGCGGAAAAGTGCGATGGGGTGAGTCGGTTATCGAGGCGGCACGGCGCGAACTTCTCGAAGAAACCGGTCTCGATGCGGAATTCGAGTATAAAATGCTTTATCACAAACGGGATTTTCGAAAATCCGACGGTAAGTTACTCGAGGATAAGATCTTTCTCTGCGTCTATGCAAAAAACCACACAGGAGAGCTGGTGGAGGCTTTTGAGGGCGGAGTTAACCGATGGATGACCGTAGAAGAATTTCATCAGCAACCCAAGCGCTTCAATAGCGTGGATGAGTTTACAGAACTGATGGAGCGGGGCGAGACTTTCGCAGAGCGAGAGTTTTACTACGACGAATCTGAATATTAACTACTCTAAACTTTGTTTTCCTCCTGTATAATTAAGGGGTATGGAAATCGATCTTGGATATATCGCGACAGTTCTTGGTGTTATTTTGGTCTCTATGACGCTCCACGAGGCTATGCACGGCTTTATGGCGTACTTTTTGGGAGATGACACGGCTAAGCTGCAGGGAAGGCTGACGCTTAATCCTATTAAGCATATCGATCCATTTCTGACGATCATTCTACCGATAATACTAGCCCTTACGCCCGGTGCGCCGATCTTTGGTGGCGCAAAGCCTGTACCGTTCAATCCCGACCGCGTCCGCTATGACGAATGGGGCGCTGCACTCGTGGCGCTTGCCGGCCCGCTGACAAACTTTTTGCTGGCATTCGTAGCATTCGGTATTTACGCGCTTATGGGCACGCCGCAATCGGGCTTTGCTGCAGAACTGAGCATTATCTTCGTGTACGTAAACCTCGGTTTCTTTGTATTTAACATGATCCCAATTCCACCGCTGGACGGTTCTCGAGTTTTATATGCGCTTGCGCCAGAGTTCGTCCGACGAGGCATGGAAGCGATCGAGCGCTTTGGGATTATCTTTATCTTCTTGATCGTTCTGGTTGCCAGTCCGGTTATTGGGGCGTTTATGGCTGGATCAATCCGCTTTTTCGTTAATATATTTAGCTGGATTTTCGGCATTTCTTAAGCTAAAAACTGCTATAATTAAGTAGTCCCAGGACGCACCTAGGCGTATATGATTTTCCTGAATATCATATTTGATAGGGAGTTCAAATTGTCAGTTTCCGTGGAAGCTGGCTGAGAGCACCCACCTTGCAATTAACGCGGGGAATATCAAGCGCTAAAAGTGTCGTGCTGGGATTTATTGTTATCCGGGATGTGGCGCAGCTGGTAGCGCGTACGGCTGGGGGCCGTGAGGTCGCAGGTTCAAGTCCTGTCACCCCGACCATGTAAAAAGCCCGATAACTTCGGGCTTTTTACATGTTGGTCGGTTTGGCACTAGATTCACT
>DASUVJ010000017.1:0-2290 GCA_036378995.1 Saccharimonadales bacterium (SeqCode) | reverse complement strand
GATGCGGAGCGGGCCAAGTACAACGAAGCATAAGAGTCGTTTTGACAGCGTACTAGGGATTCGGATTGATTTTAGTGATTTTCGTGCCTTGTATACCCATACCAGCCATGAGTCCGGTCTGGTCGAAGATAAAAGCATAGACACCCTTCTGCAGAGTTGTCGTTGATAAGTTCTTGCCGAAGCCCGAATCGAGCACTACCAGGCTCGGTCCTACTCCCAGCTCCCAGCCGTCGCTGTTGTTAAGATACTGAACCGATTCATCGTCCATGAAGAACAGCACATAGCCGAATGCTTGAATGCCCGCCTGGAATCCATAAGACGCGGCAAGCGACCGATAGTACGCCACGCTCTTGCCGTTCTTTCTTAAAGCGCCGTCGCCGAACTGCCCCCCAATTATGAAACCACCTTTGACGATGCGTGGAAAAACCAGCACTGCCACTGCTTTGTCAGCCAATACTTTTGCGTCTGGCGTGTTGGTGAAAAGATTTGCCAATGACTGCGTCGCTTCACGATCGATCTCCCTCGCACTGCTGCCCCGTGACAAAGCCGGTCGTGAGGCGTCAACTGCCAGAGTGGCCAGCAGCAGAACAAAAGCTAGAAGCGCCGGCGCGCATTTATTTTTCTGCGTTTTCATTTCGGTTCTCTCCGTGGGAATTAAAGCCTCTACTGCACCAACGGCACGGTGGTTGCCAGGTCGTAGCGCAATAAAATGCGGTACTCGTTTTCAATCTGCAGGTAACGAGCCGCTTTCTTTGCAGGCAATGCTTGCAGCACCTTCGGCGAAAAAGCACTGCGGCGCTTGCCCTCGTCCTGCTCGATGGCGATCCACTCGTCGAGCAACTTCTTTGCTTTTTCATCCGTCAATGAGTTGTTTTTGTAATCCGCCGCGTAGCTCTCGAGTAAGCGAAGAAGTCGATCGTTACTCGTCCGCAGGTCTTTCTGGTATGCGTCGTAAACCGGCCAGAATTTTTTTGCCTCTGATTCGGTCAATTCCATGTACTTCGCAACGATTAGCTTCTTATCCGCCTTTAGTTTCTCATGAATGATTTCCAGATTGCTCGCCGGCTTGTCTTGCGCCGATACAAAGGAGGCCGAATCCATAAACAACCAGAGCAATGCGACAACCGTCAAATTCATCAACTTAATTCGTTTCACGAGCCCTCCTATCGGCGAAATAGCTGTACAAATCCTGCTTGCATTAAAAGCAAGCTCCGTCATGAACTTTCGGTGCATCGGCTCGCAACAGACCAAGCCGCACACGTGCGAACGTCAACCGTCCTTGAAAGACAAGGCCGACGTCGCTTCGCTACCACATGTACGCTATGCCTACGCCAGTAAACAACTGGTTCTCGGAACCTCGGTCATCGACAATCGGGCTGTCAGCAGCATGGCTGAGCAATCGCGAGTACCGAACTCCGGCACTCGTCACCCAAGAACGGCTCAAGTAGAAAGTCCCACCGCCCGCTAGCACAAAGTCCTTCACGCCTCCGCCAGCCGTATAGTGCGGCAGCCCCGAACGCGTCGAATCGACTGAACTCACAGCGAAGTAGGTATCCATGTAATCTTTGGTGGCAAAGTTGACCGCAGTCGTAACAAACAAATCGACCGGAGTGGCTATCGGATGCCAATATCGAGCGGAGCCGCTAAACTTCCAACCGTGGCTTTCGCCGCCTAGATCGTATTGGGCCTGGCCACCGACGATAAACCGATGACGGGGATTCTGCGACAATCGAAACACGTAGTCGGCGAAGACGCCTCCTAGGAGGGAGCCGTCGATTTCCGTCATGCGTTTGACCTGTCGATCATCGATCTGGTTATTGCGGCCAAAATTATAGGAGAGAACCGGTCCCAGTCTAAGGTTCGGATTATTCAACAGGTTAACGGTAAGCTCGTTAGCGAGCAGCTGTATGTAGCGCTCCTGTTTCTGGAATGTGTAGCGGAAGACTGGGGCGATACCGAAGGTGTAGTCGTCTGATCCTTCGTAATCCGGTAAGAAGCCAACACCCACACCTGCGACGTGAGGTACTTCAAGATCGACGGGTACCAGACCAGCGCTCTGAGCGAACGCAGAATTAACTGAGACTGTAGACAAGGTGACGATGACCCATAGAGCTACTCCAATGGCTATTTTCATCTTATTGCCTTTCTATGTTTAAGGAACATGTGCGCACATATTTTTGTTAAAGAGTGCAACCCCACTGCCACTAAGTGCCGAATTTTTCTTCTTACATAACCTCCCCCCTAATTACGTGCATTAATTCAGAAGTACTCCCTGGTAACCATGCTGCAT
>DASUVJ010000016.1:0-3900 GCA_036378995.1 Saccharimonadales bacterium (SeqCode) | reverse complement strand
GTGAAGCTGATGCGTTAACGAGTGAAGCTAAGGCTCGTGTCGGACGTGTTTCGGCAGATGCCAAGCGTACGGCCGAAGAGGTTAAAAAAGACGCCAAGAGCGTTCGTTAATCCACAATAAGTTACAGCAAGCCACTCCTTAACAGGGGTGGTTTTGTTATATTTCTAGGGTATCGGTCAGACGCTCATAAAGAATGTCATTTTGAGAGGCGAATGTCTGAAGCAGGGCGTCGTTAATGGATTTTCCTGCGTCTGACAAAATAGCGTCATGTGTCGGGAAGGCAAGGCGTGGGCCAACGGCAACCATAAAGTCAGCCGCCTCGCTGACTTTCATCCAGGGAGCACTTGCCGGCAGGGCGAGCGTATCGACGGATTTTTCCGGCAGGACGAATGAGTCGCCGGGGTAATAGAGCAGATCATTGACCATGACGGCTAAATTGGCGATGACCGGGATTTCTGGGTGGATGACCGCGTGCGATCCGCCAAAGAATTCCATGTTGAACGGTCCGACCGCCAAAGTTTCTCCTGGTAGAGCGGGCTTTACGTTAAAGACTTCGATTTGCGAGGTTACCGAAGGATGTGCCACAATGACGGCTTCGGGGTTTTTGTCCATGATCTGTGCGATAAAATCATGGTCGAAGTGATCAGGGTGCTCGTGGGTGATAATAACGGCGGCCACGTTACTCGGCGCAATAAAGTCCGTGCTGAATACGCCGGGATCAACAACTAAAATCTGCTCTTCGACTTCGACAGTAAAGCAGGCGTGCTGATATTTAGTCAGTTTCATATCAGTCCTCCGCAAACCACTCGCTGTAAGCGGCGCGTGCTTTTGAGAGTTTTGGCTCAATGACGACTTGGCAGTAGCCGGCCTCAGGGTTTTTATTAAAGTAGTCCTGGTGCTCGTCCTCGGCTTTATAAAAGACTTCGAGCGGTACGATGGATGTGACGATCGGATTCTCCCATAGGGCCTCGGCACGCTCGGCAGCTTGTTCGAATAAAACGCGCTGATCCGTATCGGCATACAGCATGATTGAGCGGTACTGCGTGCCGACATCGGCACCCTGCTGATTAAGCGTTGTCGGGTTATGAACCAAAAAGAAGATATCCAGAATGACATTTTCGGGGATGATTTTCTCGTCGAAGGTGACTTTGATGACTTCGGCATGGCCCGTATCGCCGCTGCTTACCTGATGATACGTGGGGTCAGAAGTGGTTCCGCCACTATAGCCGCTAACGACACTTTTAACACCTTTTATGCGCCGATAAACCGCCTCGGTGCACCAAAAACATCCTCCGCCTAGTACAAACTCTATCATATTCTTATTATACGCCGTTATAATAGGCACGTGAATGTTGAGGAATTTAAAGAACTTATAAGCGAGAAGGGACGGGAGCTTTTCCGCCCGATGCCTTGGCGCGATAACACCGATCCCTACTATGTGCTGGTAAGTGAGCTGATGCTGCAGCAGACGCAGGTTGATCGGGTAATTCCTAAATTCGAAGCGTTTATCGATGCTTTTCCAGATGTATCTGCGCTTGCCAAGGCGAGTCTTGGGGACGTGCTGCGCCTTTGGAGTGGGCTTGGCTATAACCGCCGGGCAAAGTATTTGCATAGTGCTGCGCAGATGATCGCCGGGGAGTTTGAAGGCACGTTCCCGTTAGAGTATACGGATATTCTAAAGTTGCCTGGTGTCGGCCCGGGAACGGCTGGCGCGATTTCGGCGTACGCGTTTAATAAGCCTGTGGTATTTATTGAGACGAATGTCCGCACGGTGTATTTTCATCATTTTTTTGCGGACGGCGATAAAGTGGCGGATTCGCAGCTGGTACCTATGCTTGAGCGAACGATAGATAAAGAGCATCCTCGCGAATTTTACTGGGCGCTGATGGATTATGGCACGTGGCTTAAAAAGAACGGCGCGGGTAAGATTACGCAGAGTAGTCATTATAAAAAGCAGTCGCCGCTTGCCGGAAGTATCCGTCAGGTACGCGGCCAGATTTTGCGCGAGCTTTCCGGTGGCGATTTACCGCTTGAAGAACTGAAGCTGCGTATTGACGCAGATGAGCGCTTTGCCTCGGCGCTAGAGGGGGTGATGAAAGACGGTCTCGTCTCTAAAACTCACTCTGTTTTACATTTGACCAAATAGGGCGTTAGGGGTGATAATAGGGGAGCATGAAGCGACTCGCCATCATTACCACTGTATTTGCCGTATTTTTAACGGTTTTCTTTCCGCTGGCACAGGTTGCCAAGGCCCAAGAGACTACGCCGATGACAGAGGCGCATATCGAACGGATTCGTGCTAACTGCGTGGAAGCCCAATCGGTACTGCGCCGTTTGCACGCCAGTGATGCTCTGCTGCGCGTAAATAGGGGGCAACTTTACGAGTTGCTTTCTACTAGATTAATGGCACCTATGAACGGCCGCATCGCGTTTAATAAGCTCGATAGCATGGGGCTTGTTGCGATTACTGCCGATTACGAACGCCAGCTGGACTCGTTCCGCCAGAAATACAAAGAGTACGAAGAGTCCATGTCGTCAATTCTTGAGATGGACTGCACTAACCAGCCAGTTGCTTTTTACGACAAGGTAAACGAGACCCGTGAAATGCGCGAGAAGGTCAACCAGGCAACCCTCGTGCTTCATCAGACGATTGCGGATTATCGAGTATCTTTTGACGCATTTGCGAAAACGCTGAACGAGACCGGAGAGCAGAGCAAATGAGCGAAGAAGAACTGATAGCCGAAGCCAGTACGATGAGCCACTGGCAGCGCCATAAGTTTATGGTACTGGTCGCTCTTACAATTATCGTCTCGCTCTTTTTAGTCGGTGTTTCTATGGCACTCTACAGTTCCAGTGGTGCCGCGCAGCTCGATCTTAGCCGTCCAGGATATCAATCCGTGCGCGAGCAGGCGAATCCTACCTCTGATTTCGAAAGCTTCCCTTCAACTGGCAAACTGGACTCTAAGACGGTCAATGACTTTAAGACGCTATATGACAAGAAAGCGAAAGAAGCGACAGCCGTCGATAGCTTCGGCGGTAAAGTCATGACCGACCAGTCACTCTCTATTGATCCGCCTGCTGCGGAATAGTTACTTCTTTGGAGCTGGTGGAAGTAAAATTGCAGTACCGAGCTTGATACCTTTTGCCTCAAAGGTTTCAAAGAGGCGACGACGCATTTCGGCGATGACCGACCATTGGTCGGATGGCTGTGTTTTACCAGCGACAAGAATATCAACGTTCGTAGCAGTGAATTCACCGACCGAGACGAACTCCGGCGCTTCGAGGATTTTCTTCTTCCATTTTTCTTCCTCTGCTAACTTTTTACCGGTTTCGTTGATGATCTCGATAACCTGGTCGATATCGGTCGTTGGGGCAACTCCGATGATAAAGCGTGCCATACTGTAGCCCATCGTCTTGTTGATGACATGCTGCACCATGCCGTTAGGGAAGTAGTGGACGTTGCCGTCTACGTCACGGATAACGGTTGATCGGGCGCCGATACGTTCGACGGTACCACCGAATCCTTCGATATCAACGATGTCGCCGACGCGGTACTGGTTTTCTGAGATGATGAAAATACCAGAAATAAAATCTTGAACAAGTGACTGCGCGCCGAATCCAAGCGCTATACCGACGATACCAGCGCTGGCGAACAGCGGCGCAAGATCTGCTGTCGGGAAAAAGACCCGGAAGAGTGCTAATGTAGCGACGGTAATAATAGCCACGCGCCACATCGTTGTAAATAGTGCAGCAAGAGTCTTTTGTCGTTTCTCGATGTCTTTTTTATGCCAATCGCGGCCGCGTGTCTGGACCGCCTTCTTTACGATGCGCCCCATAAACGCCGTTCCTAGCAAATAAAAGATAGTCGCCACGATGACAATGACAAGAATATCGAGCCCT
>DASUVJ010000015.1:0-7863 GCA_036378995.1 Saccharimonadales bacterium (SeqCode) | reverse complement strand
GGCAAGCTGGGCGTTAATGCCGAAGCTACTGCCGCCCGAACGTGAACTGCCGCGAGGTGCAACATATCCAGGGCGTTCGGTTTCTGGAAGATTACCGCCAGGGATAATCAGTTTCTGATCAGCAGCAACGCCTGAAAGCTCAAGGTCATTAAAGGCAACGATGCGTTCTTTATCAGCACCATACTTCTGAGCAATGCTATCGATCGTGTCTCCGCCCTTTACGGTGTAAATAACGCCGTCAATAGGAGGAATCGTTAGCTGACGGCCTGGTTCAAGCGCATCCGAGCTGAGGTTATTCGCCCACTTAATAGTAGTGGCAGCAATACCAAATTCTTCAGCCAGAGAGTTTACCGTATCACCGGCTTTAGTCGTGTAAGTAATAACTTCACGACCATCAGCGGTAGGTTGAACAATCTGAGGTTTCGTGATGACATTAGCATCGGTCTGTGCTAATTGGCTTTCGGCTGCCAAGGACAGCGAAAGATTGGCGACGTTACTCGCAATAGGCAATTCTGCACGTTCAGCGATACCGGCTGCAACATTCGTTGCAACGAGCTCATCCACTGAAGGCTGGTCTGATGCTGTTGATTGTGTGGCTTGTGGAGTGACTGCGTTAGCAACGCTGTCCATCTTTTGTGGCGGCTGGTAACCGATGGCTACCATCGACATAATAAGCAAGAAAACACCTGTATAAGCGGCAATTGTCGTTGACTTCGAACCAGTGAGGAACTTCTTTTTAGAAGTATCACGGTGTCGAGCGAAAACTTGCTGCTTTAACTCGGCTGTTGACGCTTGGGACGAACCCATAGCGGTTTGTTGATTACGGATAATCGTTCTCCTGCCGTTAGCATTACTGCCAAGGCGTCTACCTTACTCTGTCTTTCTTCTCGCAATTAGAACGGGGTACATTGTCGACCGGTTTCATTAATTGATATTGATGATCTGAGGTGAAAATGTTATTTCTGGTACCCGTAGCGACATTTGTCGGTAGGCGCATTCATGATCCGTTCTTCCCACTCGCATATGCAGTCTTATAGAGACGACACTAGTAGACGAAGTCACAAATGTGCTGTAACTATTGTATCAACCCTTGACAAATATGTCAATTAATTTTATGAAATTAGAATATGTCAAGTCTTAGTTAAATGAGCACTTGTACTGACAGTGGTCACGAATATTCGCCTCATGCTCCTCGTTGGTGCGTGCAAAATACGTAACATCGTCATCACCACTGAGGAAATAGACATAATCACCATCTGCAGGGTGTGCGACAGCCTCAAGAGCCGAGACTCCAGGGGCGGCGATAGGACCTGGAGGCAACCCCTTTACAATACGGGTGTTATACGGCGAATCCAGTGAAGGTGTCGGTGCAACTCCCAATTCTCGAGCAGCATACTGATATGTCACATCTGACCCCAGTTCCATTCCCATAGCAAGACGCTTGAAAAACACTTGTGCGACTTGTTTTTGGTCGGTAGATTCGGGAACTTCGCGCTGAATAATAGAGGCGAGCGTAATACCTTCGTAAAGCGTCAGGCCCTGCTCCTCAAAAGCCTGAACGAGGTTATTCTGCTCAATTACTTCATAAAATTCATCAAATGTACGGGTAAGAACCTCTTCGACGGTCGCATCGCTACTAAAGCTATATGTCTCACCATATACATACCCTTCAAGATCGGCATTGGCTGGTTTTGTAGCAAATAGCGGGTGATCGTACTGCTTGCCAAGGGCCGCCTTGATCTCGTCCTCTTCGTACCCAGCCTTAAGAAGCATAGTCGTTACATCCGTCTTCTTGTTCTCTGGGGTTCCAGAGGTATCTCTTAGGGTAGCACCCGGAAAGAAAGTGATACTGAATTCATCAATACGACCGCTGATCATATGATCGACGATCTGAGAAACAGATTCTGACGGAGATAAGTGGTAATTGCCAGCCTGCAGCTTCCCTTTTGTATTGGTTAGACGGGTAAAAATATCAAAGGCAAAAGCACTTTTTATCAGTTTCTTTTCTTCAAGAAGTTGCCCGATTTGAGAAGGTGAACTACCTTCTACCACTTCGACCTGCATCTTATCAGTGTTATTCGGCGCCAGTGGGCTGATTGCATTCTGGTACCAAATAAATGCTGCGGCGACGGTCGCTAAAATCAAGCCCAGAACTGCACCAAGGATAATAAATACAAGCTTCTTTTTAGACTTAGGCGGCTTAGGAGCCGGACTGGGGGTATCAACTACAGGGAGCGGCTGTGTTGACTCTGGTTGCGAAGGGGACGCTTGAGAGGCTTGGACCGGATTAAGTGGTCGTTTCGGAACAGGCCGCATAGGCTTTATGTCGTTCATCGGTTTTGCTCCAAATAATCCTGCAAAATTAAAGCTGCCGCCTGAGCGTCAATATCGCCCTTGGTGTACGGTTTTCCGTAAGACTTCAAGCGTTGTTCGGCCAGGACACTCGTAAGAGACTCGTCCTGGTATACGATCTCGGGTGCTATATCCGCCAGCTGGCCTGCGAAAGATTCGACAAACGAGGTCTGCGCCGTCGGTTCACCTGACTGATTGCGAGGATACCCGATAACCACCACATCAATATTTTCCATGATGACAAGCTGGGCTATCCTTTTGATCTCGTTGCCATCAACTTCGATTGTTTCAAACGGCACGGCAATTCGGACTCTATCGTCTCCGACGGCCACGCCTATACGCCGCTCACCTACATCAAGCGAGAGGAAAGACTTACTTTGACTCATTCAGCTTAAATTCTACGCTTATCCGGCTGGTATCATCAGGGGTTACGCTCACCCAGAATGGCCAGTATTTAATATCAACGTCTTCTACGCCAGAGATTTCTTCGATGCTCGATTGGATCTCGCCATAGCGCTTGCCTTTGGCGACATTTTTGATTTCGTCGTCGTTGATCTTTGGACCGATCTTGGCTGTTGCGGTAAGATTTGCAGTAAATCCGTCATCCGATGCTTTTATGTCTGTAAGAGTAGCTTTTTTGGCGCCATCTTCGTAAACGCGCTGGTCATCTTTGCCCTCGAGACGCTTCTTGAAGTATTCATCTAGGTAGCGAGCGATCTCGTCTCGATCAGCCCCGGCCATCACATAGGTAATTGATCCGGTCAATTTCGCCTTGCCATCAGGAGCTTCCGCGCCTACTGCCGGCTCCGGCTTAACTCCGCTTTGATCGGCCTTAAAGGTCTGGTCGAGGACTGCAACATCGTCATCAAACTGCTCTGCAAGCTGCTTCTTAGCTTCTTCACCGCCTTGGCTCTTGAGCTTATCAACTGCCTGCTGTATATCAGCATCAGTAACAACCTTTACCTGCTTTTTACTGCCACCGCTGATCTCACTAGAGGCGGTTGCGCGGAAATACTGAACAGAACTATTGTTTGCATGCCCTGATACACTAAAGCGCGTACCGCTAGGTGTGTTGTAGCTGTCACCAATATCACTTGCCTGAATACCTACGGCAGCCGAACGGCCCGGACTTGAACATCCACCAAATCCGCCGCTTCCGCCAGGGACGCTTGCCGTCTCGAGTGTCACATAATTTTGGCCATTAGCCGTGATTGCCGTACCGGCAGGAATAGATTGAGCTGTCGGAGTTTCACAGTTTTCAAAGTACACCTGGCCCTTTGCTTTTTCTCCTACATCCTTGGTTCCAGTGGCATCAAAGCTGACCGATGCGTCTTTTTTCATTGTCTTAGAGACCGTTTTAATTGTCGCAGAAGATAATTTAGTTGCTGCCTGATCGATTAGACTAACACTGGCGTTCATCGATGAGTCGGTCGTGCGGGCAGTAATAACGACCGTAGCACGAGGAGCAAAGAAGATGGCCCAGATAAGAAACGCCAGGAGTAGTACACCACCGCCAATAATAAGTACCATCTTTTTACGAAACTTATTAAAGTTAGGAACCTTAGGGCCGTTTTTAGACCTAGGCTTTGGCGGTAGTTGACCAGCCGCAGGAGGAGCAGCTTTTGCAAGCGGCTTGTCACTCCCTTTCATGACGTCGTCGATATCCATATCGGCGATCGATGCAGCCGCCGCAGGTCGATCAGCCGTCTTTGCGAGCTCGCCCACAGGAAGACTTGCGCCGTCAATAACATCTTCGCCATCATCTACATCAAGTGCCGGAATTTCGGCTAGCTCAGGCTTGCTCTGCAGGTTTTTTGCCACAGGAATTTTTGCAGCCGAGGCAAGCGCAAGAAGAGCACTGTTGTTGCTGATCAGCACGAGCCGCTTGTCGTTTTGGCCGGCAGCACGAGCCAGAAGGCGCAGGTTAACTGCACTCTGAAGAACTCCGATTCGTTTCGGAGGCACCAGGGCGACAATCTTTTCTTTAGCATCTTTGACTTTACCGATGATCGCGGTAATGTCGTCTTCAACATCGATGTAGATGACGTCTTTGTTCATTTCTATATTCTAAGGATTCGGTTTAGTTTTTCTTTGATAGTGTCTGCTTCACTGCTACCTACCATTGTATCATAGCCCACCCGCAGCAGACCCATGGCCGTAATGAAGGTATGATCGCTCGCAGCACCTGTCGTATCGGTAATACCTACGACTTCACTTGGGTGAATATGTTGAACGGTCGGGCGCTTCGTAAATGGAAGTTCCTTATACCAATCGCGTTTTGAAAGCGCTTCGACAAGCGGCTCAAGGCTTGCTCCACCGCCACAAAGCAGGATACGATTCGGGAGGTGGTCTACGGAGTCGAATTCGCTCAGCGCGAGCTCAACACCCGCTAACCAAACGTCCAAAGTCTTGTCGATAGCAGCGTTAGCCTCTTTTACGACGCTCGCTTTGATCTTTTCACTATGGATATTCACCTTTAGTTTTTCAGCATCGTTATAGCTAAGATTCATCTCGCTGGCGATCGTGCGCGTAAAGCTGCGCCCACCGATACCAAACATCTTCGTCCCCTCAACGCCACCGTCGTTCACTACGGCAATATCAGTCGTACCACCACCAACGTCGGTAAGGATGGCCGTAAAGTTACTGCTTGCATCTGTTCCGAGTACGGAACGACTAACAGCAAACGGTTCGGCAGCAACCGCTACGAGTTCTAGTGCCAGCTCGTCTGCAACACGTTCAAGCGCACCAATATGTACCATCGGCGCAAATGCCGTATAGATCTGCACGGCAACGTCGCGCCCCTGGAAGCCGATAGGGTTAGAAACCTTGTAGCCATCGATATGAATACTTACGAGCGCACTGTTAACAAGCTTAACTTCAACCTCTTCGTTCCCTGTTTCAAGGGCGATCTGGCGCTGCGCTTTACCTTGCGCGCGCTCCTGGACTTTCTCGATGATAAATTCCATCTCGGCTGTATCAAGTGGGCGGTCCGGCTGTGGACGGCGATACCGGATAGTATTCGTTACACCTTTAACCAACTCGCCGGCAATACCGATAACCACGCGCTTCGCCTGAAGACCAGCCTGATCTTCCGCCTCCGAGAGTGCCTCCTCGCAGTTACGCACCACCCCAGAAATATCAGCAATCGCACCAGAATGCATGTCGCTAACATCCTGACGGGCGCGGCCCACGCCGACAATCTCTAGAGTATCGTCTGCCTGCCTAGCGATTAGGGCTTTAACGAACTCGGTACCGATGTCGAGCGCGACAACATATTCGTTATCAAGTTTCTGTTGTGATTTAGCACGTATTTTGTCGAAAACCATAATTAGTATCAATTATATACCATAGCGCTAGTTTGCGATATTTATGTGCCATAAAAATACCACCTCGCATCTGTAGCGAGGTGGTATTTTTAGTGAGAATTCTTACTGAAGCACTGCTTTGATACGACGGATGCCTGCGCTTGAAGATTCTTCTTTAGTGATCTTGAAACGCTTCCCGTCCTCAAAGAGCTGCATCGTATGATCAACGTGAGGACCACCACAGATCTCAAAGCTAAATGGCTTTTCTTCATCGTCGGCAATCATCTTATAAACCTTTACCGTGTCGCCGTAACGGTCACCGAACTGGCCAAGCGCACCCATTTCGCCGCGGGCAATATCAGTTGGATATTCGGCAAAGCTGATCTTAAGATCCTTTTCGATCTGTTCATTAACGATACGTTCGACTTCATCGAGTTGTTCGCGGGTGACCTTTTCAGGGTGAGAGAAGTCAAAGCGAAGACGTTCTTCGGTAATATTGCTTCCGTGCTGAACGACATGGTCGCCCAAAACGTCTCGAAGTGCCTGGTACATGAGGTGCGTTGCGGTGTGATACTTTTTATGCTGAAGTGTCTGGCCGCCGAGACCTCCCTTAAATGTGCCCTTAGCGGCCGTCTGTGAACGAGCGCGTTGCTCGGCCATTTTGTCGTCGAATTCCTGGCGCCAGTTTTCAGATAGAGTAATCTCCTGCTTGAACGCCTCTTCAGTCGATAACTCTACTGGGAATCCGAACGTATCATAAAGCGTAAAGAGTTCTACACCGGTAAGACCGTTTTCGGCAAACTTCTCCATTTGCTTCAAGCCCTTACGAAGCGTTTGGCGGAAGACCTTCTCTTCTTTTACGAGTGTCGCGATAACTTCTTCACGCTTTGCAGCGACTTCTGGATAATCTGCGTGGTAAAGATCAGCAATAACCGGTACGATTTCTTCAAAGAAGTTCTGCTCAATACCAAGATCGAACGCAAAGCGAATTGCACGTCGCAGGAGGCGGCGCATAACGTAGCCCTGTTCTTTGTTGCCTGGTTTTACATCATCAACCGCAAGGAAAGTCGCTGCACGCAGATGATCGGCAATAACACGCATGCTCTCCGTGTGGCTTTCGTAGTTTTTGCCGCTCAACTTTTGCAGCTTCTCGATGATCGGCCACAGCAGGCTAATCTTGAATACATCCGGACTATCGATACTAGCAGCCGCAATGCGCTCAAGCCCACCGCCGAAGTCAACGTTTTTGCGTGTTAGCGGCTCAAAACTACCATCGTCAAGGCGTCGGTACTGCATAAAGACCTGGTTACCGATTTCCATGAACTGACCACTATCGCTCGCAGGGTGCGCCAAGCCGTATCCTTCGGCGTGATTTTGCGGACCAAAGTCATAAAACACTTCGCTGTCAGGGCCACATGGATCACCGATAGGAGTTTTGTCCAGGCCGCCGCCTCGCGACCACCAGTTTTCGCCGTCATCGTAAAAGAAGATGCGTTCGCCCGGTTTGATACCGCGCTCGTCGCCGTCTTTTTGTGAACCGATCTCTACAATCTTTGCTTCGATACCCTTTTCTTCAAAGACCTTCTGCCAAATGTTTGCCGCCTCATCATCACGAGGAATACCATGTTTTTCGTCACCGATAAATGCTGTTACGTATATCTTGCTCGGGTCAAGTCCAACGACATCAGTTAAAAATTCGAAGAACCAGCGGATTTGCTGCTCCTTAAAGTAATCGCCCATACTCCAGTTACCGAGCATTTCAAAGAATGTCGTATGACGGTTGTCGCCGACGTCCTCGATATCTTGTGCACGAAGGCATGTTTGGCTATCAACAAGACGCACACCATTCGGGTGATCTTTACCTAGAAGATACGGCAGCAGAGGCTGCATGCCGCTGCCCGTAAACAACGTCGTCGGGTCATCCTTTAGCTGAAGCGGCGCGCGGGCGATAATCTCGTGCTGTCGTTCTTTAAAGAATTGGAGGTAGGCGTTGCGGATATCTTGGGCATTCATAAATACCATTATAACAGAGGTGCCCGCTTTGACAAAAGAACAATTTGGGTGTTATAGTAATTCTATCCACGCACTACAACCTGGCGGGAGAGGCCATGAATTGGAAGGTAATCGCGCTGGCTATCGGTGTCTTCGTGATCTCGATCGTGATCTCGAAGATTGCCGGTGGCCTGATCATCGAGTACGTCCAGTG
>DASUVJ010000014.1:0-6907 GCA_036378995.1 Saccharimonadales bacterium (SeqCode) | reverse complement strand
CGAAGAGGAGAGCTGCGAAATATCACTGACATCAAAGTATGTCACTCCTTCTGTTCGGAGAATCTCGGAGTAGTACTCACCGTACGGGTCACTTGCCGATGTAAGTACCAAAACCGGCCCGCCCATGCCATTTGTCACTCCAGCAGTATGTTCCGCCCCGACCGTAAACTTTACTTCATATACCTCGCCAAGTTCTGCACCGCTAATATCCGCAATGCTTGATGCGAGCCGTAAGGTATACTCGGCTTCATATGCCAAAGGACTGCTCGGCGTAAAGATAATCGATCGCTTTTCCTGGCTGTAACTCGGCGTGCCCGCGACAGGCGTACCGTTTCGCAGCAGTTGAACCGAACTGGCATTTACAGTTCCGGCATCAATAATGCGGTTAAACGTCACCGAGGGCTTGGTTGCACGCGGGACTCCGTAACTGCCATTTGTCGGCTGCGTTACGGTCACTTCAGGCGCAAGCTCGTGGTTCATTTCGTTTGTAAAGACAGCATCAATCCAGTAGTAACTGGCGTTATTGCTTCCACCCGACGGATAACTGCCCATGGTCGTATTGAATACACCGTTCGCGTTGCCACTGCCGCTTGCCGCATTCCGCGCATCGCCTGTCGCATACGCCGTCAAGCCATTAGAAGAGATCGTCGTATTCGTGCCGCCAATAGACGTTACATAAATCGCACCGGGTGAACCGTACGAAAGAATATACGGCTGACCTTCATAGACACGAAGGGGGCTTGAGAGCTTTGCTTCTTGCCAGCCGTATTCACTCTCGTTCGTAAATGTAACCGTTGCAAGCTTCGTCCCGTTTTTGTCCCAAATGTTACCCGTGTGAGTCGTCTGGTCGCTCAGGATCGGCTTATAAAAACGAAGTGACTGAATGTAACCATTACCCTCTGGAACCACTTTTACGCCTAGTTCGACGCCAGACAATGTCTCGTCAAAAGTTTGCGCGCCTGCCGGATTAACGCCGTCTTTAAGCGTACAAGGACATGCATCGTCCGAGCTGGCAGTAAACGACCACGAGTAGTCTTGAGCCAGCGAAACACCGCCGAGACTTTGAATTGCCGTGCCCGTTCCACCTTCAAGCGTTGCGGTATATGTCTCACCTGGCATAAAACCTCCGTCTACGAGAAGCGAGGCTTTTTTCGTGTTTGGATCATATGAAACTGTCCCTGATACCGGGTTGTTCGAAGAGTCTTTTAGCGAGAATGTACTTGCCGAAATACTCGGCGCGTTCATTGCACGATCAAACGTAGCCGTTACCGTGTCGCCTAGGTTTACGTCGGTCGCATTGTCACCCGGAGCGACGCCCGTAACTTCTGGTGGATTATTATCAACGGATCCTACAAACGAGACGTCGATCCAGTAGTTAGTAGCATTAAAGCTCGAGGTCGGATAAAGACTTGACCCAGAGGCATTAAATACGCCCTGACTGCCATTACCGAGTGCATCATATGCAGTGCCGTTGCGAGGTGCAGTCAGATTCTCGTTGGTAATATCACTACCAAACCCGTTACCACTGGCATTGTACTGACCATTCGCCATAAACACGGATGCGGTATAGATAGTGTTTGCCGTGATTTGAACTGGCGCAAAGTTCACCTCCTGCCAGCCGGTTGCCGTCTCTGTGCCAAATGTCGCTTGAGTAATACGTTGTCCCATATTATTCCAAAGCGAAGCGACGTGCGTGCCGCCCATATTAGATGTCTTAAAGAAGCGGATACCAGATATATAGCCGTCGATGCTTGACCTGAACTTGAAGCCAAGCTCAATGCCGGTCGATTCGTTAAAAGGAGTCGGGGACGGAGTAACCGTAAAGACGTTACACGGACACGGAGCGGCGTTTGCTTGGTTTTTGGTAATAACAACTGATCCAGCAGCGACCGCAACAAGAAGAATAATAAGCGCGGGGACCAGAAATCGAACGGTCAATAGCCGCTCTCGAAGACCTCCGATAAAACCACGATTAATACGCACCTATACTAACTTTATATAAAGCCTATGGTTTTTACAATGTTGTAATTAGAACAACCTAAAGCGACGAGCAAACAAGAAGATGAGCGTGATGATAACAAAGGTAAAACCAACGATGAGACCATAGGCCCACGGTGAGTCCTGAAACGGCAATGCAATATTCATGCCGTACATTCCATAAAAGACGTTTGGAAGTGCCACAAGGAGCGTCAGAACGGTCAGCGTCTTCATGCGGTGGTTAAGTGTATTGTTTGCAATCGTACCGTAAGCGTTGCGAATACTCGTAATGCTTTGGTTATGGCTGTCGATGGCCACTAGCAGCTGGCGAATATACAGAACTATATCTTCTACAGCTTCTTTGTCTTTACTTTTTTGCAGTTCGTCTTTAATGCGCTGCGCCACCACAAGCATGCCGTTGAGATTCATGCGGTATTCGTTCAGATTGTCCTCGACTGTCACAAAACGAACAAAGTCAGCGTTGGTCACTTCGTGACTGCGCAGCCTGTTGCCAGTGTCTTTAATAAAGTGTGCCGAGCGTTGCATAAGCCCTTCGTACTCGCTCACGACACCTGCAAATGAGGCAAGCAACAAGCTCATAGCGTCAGTCGCATGCGAAAGCACGTTCGGCGCCGCTAAACGCATATCTTCAACAGGACCAGTAGAGACATTCATGAAAATAGCCCCTTTTACCGCCAGAAGTACCGGAGTAGTCGTTACTTTACCGTGCTTACCGCGCTCTACCGAACGCACGAACACGTACATCTCATTCCCACGAACCTCAACGCGTGGAAGTTCGTTCTTATCTAGGACATCATGAAGGATATTGAAGTCAAATTCGTAGGTATCTGCCAAAATCTGAAGCTCATGAGCAGAAACCTCGCTTCCCCGCACCCACGCGTTCTCTTTTGGAACGGAGTGCACCTGTTCGAAGTCCTCACTTTTGCTTCGTTTGACAAAATACCGCAGCATACATAAGCAGTATAAGATAAAACAACGACGGCGTCTATCGGCCGGTTACGATGGCGGATAGGGATTTTGTTTGAGAAGCCTTGCGCAGTGTACCGCATTGGCGGCCAGCGCCTTCATGGAAATACTCACTTTCTCCGGCGTATGCTTCAGATCTTTATAATCGGTCGTTTGCATCGCCTCGCCGTTCCAATACGTCACTCCGGCTGCCGGAATCGTAAAGCCTACATCATTAAGCGCCTGATAAAGATCGGCGGTAATTTTGTGAGCGCCATCCTCATTACCCACGATCACCGCCCCGGCTACCTTGCCGTAAGTCAATAACCGTCCCTCGTCATCGGTTTCCGATAGCTCGGCATCAAGTCGCTCTATAATTCGCTGCGCCACGCTAGACATATGCCCCACCCAAGTTGGTGTGGCAATAATAAGGATGTCCGCAGCGAGCATTTTTTCGCGGATCATCGGCCAATCGTCACCCTCGCCCATGTTGGTTTCAACCCCGGGTTTAATGTCGTAATCTACCGCACGCAGGACCTCGCCTGTAACTTCGTGCTTTTCCATTTCGGCCAAAACCTGACGTACTAATATATCGGATGACGACTCGTGCGGCGATGGCTTAAGGCTACAGACAAGTGCCAGTGCAGATAACTTCTTCATATAAAACCCCTCCTACTTGGCTTTATTATAGGAGGGATTATTGGGTTTTTGCTGTAATGAATCTTACAGGCTATTCGGTTACGCCCGGAGCGACGTCACCACCTTTGAGCTCACGCTCTTTGATCAGACTGACTGCACCGAATGCAAGAAGCATCAGGCCTGAAGAGACATAGAAGATCACGTGAAGCGAATCGGTAAAGACATTCACGACCTTGTCGCTGAATGCTGACTGATTTTCGGTAAATTGTTCTTTTTGCTGCTCTTTGTACTGTTCAGGGATTGGAGCTTGATCAATGGCTGCAGTCGCCTGAGAAGCGATCGTATCTTTTTGCGCGTTCAGCTGCAAAGCCGTGTTTGCGTCGATTTCTCCCTGAATCACCTGGGATGATTCGGGAGATTGCTGGAGCGAGCGAACATACGCGTCGTTTTGCAAATCGCCAAGACCAGCGGTCACACCGGCAGTCAGAATACCGCTTAGTACGGCAGTTCCAACCGTCGAGCCGAGGCCACGGAACAGCTGACTACTTGCCGTTGCCGCGCCCAGGTCGTGTTGTTCAAATTCGTTTTGCACGGCCAGGTTCATGATCGGCATACCGGTACCCATACCGATACCCATGAACACCATGATGACCGCCTCGTGCCAGTATGGACTTGCCGGCGTCAGGAACGAAAGTGCAAATACACTGAGCGTCGCAATCAGGTAACCGGCAAGAATGAATCGTTTGTACTTACCTGTTTTTGAAACGATCAGACCAATGATCATTGAAGCGCTGATCATACCTGCCATCATAGGAAGCAGCATCAGACCGGCAGTCGTAGCGTTAGCCCCGAACACCTGCTGGTTAAACTGCGTCAGGTACAAAATCGCACCGAGGAACGCTGCACCGAACAGGAGTGCTGCTGCCATTACGCTGGTAAACGTACGGTTCTTAAAGAAACGCAGTGGAATAATCGGCTGTTTCGCTTTTCGCTCTGCGAGAATAAACAATACTGACATCAGGCCTGCAAGGCTAAACAGAATCGTCTTGATTAATGTCAAGCTCATACCCGCATCGATCAGACCTTTAAAGATCAGCTCGGTATTATCAACCGCAAGTACGAGTGCCGCCAGGGCTAGCGTGATTGTAATGGCACCGGCGTAGTCTAGGTAATGCTTGCGGTCGTGCTTGATCGATGGGCAATAACGAGCAATCACAATCGCCGAAAAGATACCAATCGGCACATTGATAAAGAATGTCCAGCGCCAGTCGGTCACGAGACCGAAAATTGAGTGTGCATCCGTCAGGAAGCCTCCCAAAAGCGGCCCAATAACAGACGACAGTCCAAAGACGGCACCGATAAGCCCCTGCCATTTACCGCGCTCACGCGGACTGAACAGGTCACCGATGATCGTAAAGGCGTTGGCCATAATGATACCGCCACCGATACCTTGGATAGCGCGGAACAGAATCAGCTGGTCGATATTAGCCGACATGCCGCTTAGGAGCGACGCCAGCGTAAAGATCACGACACCGCTCAGCAGTACCGGGCGGCGTCCGAACATGTCGGAGAGCTTTCCGGCAAGCGGTACGGTTACCGTACTAAACAGTAGGTACGCTGTGACCACAAAACCTAGGCTGCTGAAGCTGTCGAATTCTTCGACGATCTTGGCGAGTGCCGTTGATATGATTGTTTGGTCCAACGCGACCAAAAACAGTCCGCTCATGACGGCTGCCATGACCAGAATTTTTTGCCGCGTTGAAATATGGTGAAGCATAGTTCACCTCCTTCCTCTGGGAGAATATTATGAGTTATCTACTACTGACCGAAGTTCGTTGAGACTCGCACCCATCCGTTGGATGTGGCTGCGCATCTGAGCTTCCGTCACAAACCCGACGGCGCCCTTTTGGGGGATATAGAGCGCAATGAGCTTATCGCCGGGTTTTATATTCATCTTGTCCCGGACCTCAACAGGAATAACCACCTGGCCTTTTGGACCAACAGTGACCGTACCCATGAGCTCGATATGCTTTTTGTCGGAATCTTCCATGTTATACATGTTATACCTGTATAACTTTTCTGTCAAGATATTCTGAAATTTACAGAGGTACTAGCGCTTGCGCATAAAGTAGTAACTAAGACTGGAAGAGGCCAGAATGCTAATTCCGACGATCACCCAAAACATTACCGGTGAGTTCTCATCCCCCGGCAGATCAACGTTCATTCCATATAATCCCGCCATCATGGTCGGGATAGTCAGTGCAAGCGTAATAACGGTCAGGATACGGATGGTCTCGTTAAGGCGCGTGTCCATAACCGCACGGTACGAGTCGCGGACGTTCGTAATGGTACGAAGAAGACTTTTACAGCGGGAGATCAGCTGCTCGAGGTCGATCGAAAGGTCCTCAACCAAGTCGCGGTCGTCTTCGTAAAGTGGCAGTAAGCGGCCGCCAAGCAATTTTTCGGCGGCGGTGTTGGTCGGAATAAGCGCATCAAGGTAGTCGTTCAGCTTTCGCTCGTACTCAACAAAAATCGCAATATCGCGGTGGCGCAGGTTGACCACGTTGCCGGTAGCGGCGCGCATTTGGCGGTTAATTGATGCGACGCGAGTTTGATACTGCTTTGTGATCGCATCGATCATCAGCATGAAGAGTTTGGTCTTTTGAGTGGTCGGCGCATTGGTTTTATCGATGAATGGCTGCCATAAGCGACCTAGCGGATCGCGGCTGACGGTTACGATATGTTCTTGTCCTATGGCAAATAAAATCGGGGTCGTAAAGTCGTTGAAGTCATCGTCGGTATCCGGCAAACGCGTAATGAAGTATGTCCACTCGCCTTCAGATTCGACACGCGGCACCTCATGCGGGTCAAGGGCGTCACTGAGGATATCCTCATCAATCCCCATGCCGATTAATACGGCAAGCTCTTCTTCCGTCGGTCTCTCGCAGCGAATCCATGTTCCTGGCAAAAGTTTGGTACCCTGCTGAATCTGTGGCCGGTGATGGGTTGAGCGTAAATAAGTGATCATATCGTTTATCCCGTGTGGTGGTTATTTGTTTTACAAGCTTATACTATTATTTCATATTTAGGCTAGTCTACAAAAAACGGACGGATCAAGTATACTAGTAATAAACATTAGCAAAAACACACATGCATAGCGATATTTTTACCCAATTAAGTCTTGTGATCGTGGTCGCCGCGGTTATTAGCCTTATTATGCGCCTGCTACGCCAGCCGCTGATTATGGGCTACATCGTTACGGGTATTTTAGTCGGGCCATCATTCCTTAATCTTATTCATGGCCATGATGCTTTCGAGACGTTCA
>DASUVJ010000013.1:0-3279 GCA_036378995.1 Saccharimonadales bacterium (SeqCode) | reverse complement strand
TTGTGGGCCGCCTTCTGCGAGCTGCCGCGGGTGCGGAGCGAACCGACGACCGAACGGACCGTCACGACCGCCGCGACGACCGCCGGCAGCAGCAGGATCAGCGTGGCGCCGGTGGCCCAGTCCTGGAACGTGTTGAAGTTGTTCCACCACTCCGTCCGCGAGCTGAACCGCTCGATCCCGAGGTTGGTGGACATCAGGCCGAAGAACGCCGCGATGAACAGGTGGCCGCTGATGGCGAGCGCCTTGCGCCGCCACACGAACACCAGGCCCAGTACGAGCAGGATCAGCGCCGCGGCTCCCATCACCTCCGCCAGTCCGACGATGACCATGTTGTCGGTCATCAGGTCGAGGGCGGCCAGCACCATGAGTACGGTGAAGGCGATGGAGAGAACGACGGCCCGCTTGTTCCGGGCGAACAGCGCCAGGAGCAGGGAAACGAAGCTGACGATCACGCCAGCAGCGGCCTGCGCCTCGGCGTCGGCGAGGAAACGAATCACGGAAACTCCGTTCGGTTGCGGCGCGTTAGCGCCTGGGTCGGTTGAGCGGCCTTGCTAGGTAAAGCCACCTCACTTTCGAGGTGCGCCCCGCCGGAAGGCAGAGTCATCTATCATTATATAACAGAATATATTATTTGTCAATGCATACACTCCTGTTACTATATTGACTTTTAAACATAAAAATGATACAATTTTGGCATGTATAAAGGAAATTCATCCAGGGTTCTTCCAATTATCTTAGTGCTGATTGTCGTGGCTATCGTTGTTGCCGCGCTCGTATCGATCGGCCGCGTTATATTTGGGGGCGGAGAAGGTGCCGTTGACCAATCACAGGTCGATACGGGTAAGCAGGCTCTTCTTAATACCGCAACCGACCGCAGTGTGCAGATGACCGTACGCGGTCCGATTGTCGCTAATGAAGACTTTCGCTCATATCGTATTACCGTCGATCCGCTTAACCGCGTCATGACTACTTACGCCGGCTACCTGGAACAGCCGATCAACAACAAAAGTCTCGACAACAACGCTCAGGCTTACGAGCAGTTCGTTTACGCGCTCGATAAAGCAAACATGATCAATGGAGAAGCTTTCACCGGCGAAAAAGACGATACCCGTGGTATCTGTGCTACTGGTCGTGTTTACGAATTTGCAGTGCTGCAAAATGGCGAAACTGTAAAACGTCTTTGGACTTCAACCTGTAAAGGCTCGCCAGGCTCGTTCCGTGCCAGTGTCTCGCAGGTCAGCAATCTGTTCCTTGATCAGGTTCCCGACAATAAAGACCTCCTAAAAGAAATCGATTTATAACATATTCTGGCCAATACCGCGTATACTGATAGAGTGATACGCGGTATTATTTTTGACTGTTTTGGCGTACTGTATGTTGATACCAGCCAGTACTTTTACGAGCACCACGTAAAAAACTACGAAGACCTTCGCCCCGAGCTAAAAAACCTCAACAAAGCGGCCGACTACGGTCTCCTTACCCAGGCAGAGTTAAACCAGGCCGTCTCGGAATTGACGGGTCTGGATCTGCCGTTTGTCTCGGCGCATATCGAAGGCATCCATAAACGAAATGACGCCCTGATGGAATATCTGGCCGAACTCCGTAAAACATACAAAGTTGGGGTACTGAGTAATATCGGTCCGGGATCGATGGATAAGTATTTCTCCAAAGAGGAGCGCGACACGCTGTTTGACACGGTCGTGATGTCGGGTGAGGAGCGCATGACAAAACCGCATCCGCTGATTTTTGCGCTGACAGCCGAGCGCCTAGGTCTCACTCCGGGTGAGTGCGTCATGATTGACGATGTAGAAGAAAATTGTTCAGGCGCGGATGCGGCTGGTATGAGGGCAATTTTGTACGAATCAAACGCGCAGGTAAAACGCGACCTCGAGAAGATTCTAAAGGACCAAAATGCCTGAGCTGCCAGAGGTAGAGACGGTCCGTCGCGGTCTTCATGAGCTGATCATCGGTCGTAGGGTTGCCGATGTTTGGCACGATACGCCAAAGGGATTTCCCAATAGCGACGGGGATGTGAAACAGTTTTTTATTGGCGCTACTGTTACTGATGTTCGTCGTAGGGCAAAGGTGCTACTTATTGATCTTTCAACGGAATATACAGTGGTTGCTCATCTTAAAATGACGGGACAAATGGTATTTCGCGGCGAGGCAGTATTCGGGGCGGGGCATCCGAACGATTCGCTGATCGGTGAGCTGCCGGACCGCTCGACCCGTGTCGTTATAACGTTTACTGACGGATCAAAACTGTTCTTTAACGATCAACGCAAGTTTGGCTGGATGAAGCTGATGCCAAGCCTGGAAGTCCCAAATATCGATTTTATGAAGAAGGTCGGACCCGAACCACTCGAGGCCGATTTTACTGCGCAGGAATTTGCGGAGCGATTTACTCGCCGGGCAAAAACCAGTATAAAGGCAGCACTGCTTGATCAGACGGTCGTCGCGGGAGTCGGTAATATTTACGCGGACGAGGCGCTTTGGGGTGCGAAGATCCACCCAAAACGGCTTGTCGGCAGCATTACGCCAGATGAGTTCGCCCTGCTTTATACGGAGCTTCGCAGCGTCATGAACCTCGCTATCGAAAAGGGTGGAAGTACGGATAAAAATTATGTGAACGCTGAGGGGAAGCGCGGTAGCTACATGGATTTTGCCCGCGTATTCCGCCGCGAAGGCAAGGAGTGCCCGCGTTGCGGCGAGACAATCATCAAGTTCAAAGCGGCGGGGCGGGGGACGCATGTTTGCCCGCACTGTCAGGTATACTAGTAAGCAGTGATACTACTACTTGCAGGTGAGAATACGTTTGAACAGGAACGTGCGGTCCAGGAGATCGTTCGTGGTTTTGATGGCGCTCCTGAAAAGATCGATGGTGCCGACGTGACGGCTGCTATGCTCACGGATCTACTGGCTGGCGCGACGCTTTTTGCCGATAAGCGCCTAGTGGTTATTAAGGGGCTTTCAGAAAATACGGCCGGCTGGACGGCACTCGGTGACTTTTTGCCGCGCATTTCGGACGACGTGACGCTCGTACTGATAGAAAGTAAGCCGGACAAGCGGACAAAAACCTATAAAACGCTGCAAAAACAGGCAGATGTGCGCGAATTTGCACCTTGGGGTGAGCGTGACGAACCCCGGGCGGAGCAGTGGGTTTTGCAGGAGGCTGCCGATCTGGGCTTTACGCTCGATAAGCCACTGGCACGCTTGCTGGTCGCTCGCGTCGGCGTGGATCAATGGCAACTCTACCGGGCTCTGGAAAAACTATCCGTC
>DASUVJ010000012.1:0-12047 GCA_036378995.1 Saccharimonadales bacterium (SeqCode) | reverse complement strand
GAGCGAGCATCTTGCTGGTATTCATGACTGCCTGATAATCTTCGTCGTCCAAATCCCATAGAAACTCCACCTGCTTTTTCGGCACGACTAAAACATGGCCCGTACTAATCGGATGAATATCAAGGAAGGCAAAGGTCTTGTCATCCTCATAAACTTTATGCGATGGAATATCGCCGTTGATGATCTTTGTAAAAATCGACTCCTGCATATTCTAAGTATAGCGCCAAGGGGTAATTTTTTGCTACAATGGCCGAAGTGACCGGGGAGAGGTGCAGGAGTGGTTGAACTGGCCGCTCTCGAAAAGCGGTGAACTGCAAGGTTCCGAGGGTTCGAATCCCTCTCTCTCCGCCACGATGAATATAAAACACCCCCGATTTACCGGGGGTGTTTTTATTTAGCGTACGATTTGCTGCACAGACCAGCTGTTGCCGTCCGGATCTTCAAAGAAAGTAAAGATACCCCAAGGGAACTCCTGTACTTCGCTTGCCTCGATACCGTTTGCCACGAGCATGTCACGAACTTTATGGGTATCCTCTACGACAACTTGCAGGCCTTTTACTGAGCCCGGCTTCATTTCTGTAAGGCCTTCTCCAATAGAGATCGAGCAGGCAGAGCCTGGAGGGGTCAGTTGTACAAAACGCAGATCATCACTTACGCGGTGATCGTGATCCAGATTAAAACCGACTTTTTTGGTGTAAAACTCGATAGCTCGGTCAACGTCCGTTACTGGTACCGGGATTAGTTCTAGTTTCATGTCCATTCTTTTTCTCCTTTGATTTAATGAATGATACTTTTAGTTAACCACCGGAGGGCACCGGGAGTTTTGTAAAAAAACGACAACCTACAGCTTATGGATATGGTCGACATTTGACGGCTTGGATTCCATGATTTTACCAAGGGATTTTGCAAGGTGCGGCTGATCGGAATATCCTGCATCAAGCGCTGCTTCGATCGGCTTTTTGCCTTCTTTTAGTAGTGTCACCGCCTCTTGGGCGCGCTTGATCTGCTGAAATTGCTTTTGCGTAAGACCGGTCGCCTTTAAAAAGTGCCGCTGGAAAGCGCGGGTAGATGCGGCTTTCGGCACGCCATCTTGCAAACTTCGGATAAGTTCGTCACTGGCAATAAGGCCTTCCGCTATCATCTCGTTAACGACATCCTCGGCAGTATCGTACGTCGGAAAAGGGAAAATACGCCCCTGATATTCAAAGTGATCAGCATCCGTATTCGGCAAAAACTCCATACTATCACGCAGCGTTTCGCTGGGCGTCTGCGTCAGGTAGGCATCCGGTGTAAACGAGACGACGACCCCACCGGTGTCCTTTGCATACGGAACATGCGACGGTTTCGTCGCCTGGCCGGCAATCGCCAGGCTCCTAGAGCCGTCTGCCTGAATCATTACAATCAGATCCCAGGCCCCATCGGGTGTAGCGAGGTACACTCCGTCTGCCGTGTTTTTTGTCATCCACACCCGGTCAATCAGCGGATGAGAAGAGGGACGGGAAGTATGGATTTGTGTCATGTTCCTATTATTTCATAGACCGTTCAACTGTTATACTAAAGTTAATGACAACAAAGACCTCAACCACGGAACAAACTCAAAAACCAGCCGATAGTCCTCTTGCGATCGCTTCGCTAATTACCGGCACATTGTCGCTGACCGGGCCAGGACTCCTTTTGGGTATTCCGGCGATTATTCTTGGGGCAATCTCGCTCAGCAAAAAACAGGGTGGACGCAACCTGAGCATTGCCGGGATTATCACGGGTGCGATCAGTACGCTTCTCTCGCTCCTTTTTATTGCTTTTATGGTGATGCTATTCATCTGGGGTGCAAATGACCCTGACTTCCAACAAGAATGGCACCACGAAGGCGGATCCAACGAACAGTTGTTCGAGAGCTCCCGTACATAGTTTCTTGACAAAAGCTTAAAATCATCTTACTCTTTTGGGGTCGGAGGAGACACGAGGCAAACGCCTCACGATTTTGGAGAGTGGTCCCATGACCAGTCAAGCAAACCCGCTCGCTGGCCTGAAGCCCGTGGTGGTGGAACGCACCGACAACCACGCGATCAAGGTCTGGCTCGGCATCGACGTCATCTCCCGCGAGGCGAGGGACGCCGCCCTCCAGTACCTGGAGGGGGAGCTGTCGTCCAGCAGCGGCACCTTCCGCCTGGTCGAGAGCACCGCCGGCCAGCCCTTCGCGCTGGCGGGAACCACCACCGAGTACACCGGCAACCTGCGCGACGTGATCGCCACGATCATCAAGCCCAAGTACCAGTACTTCGGCAAGGTGAGCCTGAAGACGGTCCGGAACGAGGACCGGCGGAAGGTCGGCGTCCAGTGCACCATCGAGCTCATGGGTCGCTACGGCCTGAACGAGAAGCTGCCCGTGCTCGACGCGCCCCCGGCGCAGGCTCTGCGCCTGCAGCACAACGGCGCGACCGTCACGTTCAGCCTCGACAAGCCCGGACGCAGCGACAAGCAGCTCATCCGCGCCGCCGTCAAGGTGGCCGGCGCCTTCGGTGTCTACGTCGGATCGCCGCCGCACAGCATCGCGGACTCCGACCAGGAGGCCAAGCTGTTCCCGGCGTTCGACTACCAGGGCTGAGCACCCACCGGCACGACAGGACCTGATGTTCCTGGGGACATGTCCCGAACAAGCATCCCGGGAGTCAGTCTCGCCGCCCTCACGGGCGATGAGAGGCTGGCTCCCCGGAGCACCACCCTAAGTTGAATTTATTTTTACCAAGAAAAATACCCCACATAACGTGAGGTATTTTTCTTGGTACACCCGACAGGATTCGAACCTATGGCCTTCGGCTCCGCAAGCCGACGCTCTATCCAGCTGAGCTACGGGTGCAAAATGCGGCGTCACACGCTAAAAGCGCATAACTCCGCTTTTCGTGTAACTAGAAGGTGCTTTCACACATTTTCGTGCGCGAACATGAGCCATTGTACCATGTACCAGAGGCGGAGGCAAGGCTACAGATGCGTATCAGATGCGTAGTTTTCGAATGATGCGGTCGACCGCATCCATCTTGAGTTCTTGCATTGGCAAACGGGCGCCAAGCATGTCAACAATCGCTTCGCCGGCTTCTTCTGGAAAGTATACTGACACACCCGGCTTGAAGCGCTTAGTTGGAATAAGCATGACTGAGTATTCGTCGTCATCATGAATAACGCCGAACCCTTTAAATTCCGCAAATGGATAAAGATGATCGTTCACGTGCAGCCCTTGCCGGCTAAGGGTGTAATCGATGACATGAGGTGGACGGCGGGTGTACATAAAGAGAGCTGCCGCCATAACAGGCACCAGCACAGCAAACGTATACTCTTTTAAAAACAGCGCCGCACCGGTCAAAACCAGCGTAATAACCACAAAAAGCGTATACCAAAGCGGACTTTTATGACGATGGATATATTCAGAGGCCTGCCATCGGACAAGGCTGTCATCTACAGGCTGCTTTACTTGCTGCTCTTCCTCGGGTGCAAGCGGCTGCATAGGTGCCGCTGACGGCACAGGGTCAGTTGGTTGATCTGGAGACATGGTTACTACCGGGGTAGTCGGGGTGTCTGAAGGATTTGGCACAAAAGGTGCCTGAGAAGGCTGTTCATTCGGTTGCTGCCAATTTGCAGGGTCGCGATCAGGTTGCATAAAAACAGTATAGCATGAGAGGAATCCAGGAAGCATGGCAAAACAAAAAATGACCCTGGGGTCATTTCTTATCTTGGCGGAGGAGGGGAGATTCGAACTCCCGCTACAGGTCTCCCCGTACTAACGATTTAGCAAACCGTCCCCTTCAGCCACTTGGGTACTCCTCCGTGCTGCATCATTGTATCACAGCAGAAGGGTCAAAGGTAGACTTTTCACTCTGTTTTTTGCTATAATCAACAATATATGGTTTAAACGTACGAAAGGATTGTATGGTACGACGACAATTTGCACGCCTAAGCGTACTTTCCATGGCAACGCTCTCTGTTGCCAGTATTGTTTTTGCTCCCTTTAGTATGGCTTTTGAGCAGACGATGCAAGACGGAGCCGACTCGGCGCGAGGCATTGACCAGGCCGTCGATCTCTTTGGCGCCTCGGGTATTTTTACGACCGTCACGAACGTGCTGCTATTTATCGTCGGTGCCATCAGCGTCATCATGGTCGTTATTGGCGGTCTGCGCTACGTATTGTCGGGCGGTAACTCTTCTAATATTACGACGGCCAAAAACACCATCCTTTACGCCATCGTGGGGCTTATCGTTTCACTTCTGGCATATGCGCTGGTCAACTTCGTTATTACTAGCTTCGTCCCTAGCGGGGCCGGCAGTACCGGCGGAACAAACGTCTAGTTACAAAGAAAAAAGCACGTCCTAAATGGACGTGCTTTTTTCTTGGCGGAGAGAGAGGGATTCGAACCCTCGGTACCATTGCTGGCACGACGGTTTTCAAGACCGTTCCCTTCAACCACTCGGGCACCTCTCCGTGTGCAGTGGTCGAAAACTATCTTAACAGATAAGAATCGTTTAGTCGAGAGCCTGATAGGCAAGCGCCGCAACCCAAATGTTCCCTGCGCCTGCACTGCGAAGTGCTCGCGCAGAATAAAGCAGCGTCGACCCGGTCGTAACGACATCATCTATGAGCAGATAGGGGACATTCGGCGAAAGGCGGCCATCTACGGCAAATGCCCGCTTTGCTTGCCGCTTTCGGGTAGCACGGTCGGCATTACGCTGGGTCGTTGAAGCTACGCGTTTAATTATGTTGCTCGTTTTTATGCCCCTGCGCTTCGCAACGTGCTCTGCAAGCAAGCGGACATGGTCGAAACCGCGCTCCCGAATATGCGACCCCGCAGTCGGCACGTAAACGATGATTGTTTCGGACGGAAGCTCAGGCAGTACATCGCACATCATGTCGGCAAGGTCTTTATAAGTCGTGCGTTTATGGTAAAACTTGAATTCACCGATCGCACGCCTCAGCACCCCTGATCGCTCGCCCACACACCAGGCACGCTGATAGGGTAATTGACATTCAGCACAAGCGGTATCATTGGTGAGATTTCTACTACATGAAAAACAAACGTGAAAAGTCTCACTAGTGATGTTATATTTACAATTATCACATACGACGCTACCTATTTGGTCGCATCCGCAACAGTAGTGGGGAGCTAGGTATGAAAGCAGGGTGTCTATCATTGTACTTTTTACGTTTTGCGCTTATCTTTTGTTGATTATACCGTAAATGTTGGCTATAATGTGAGGGACTATTTGTCAATAGAGCCTAGAGAAAAAGTGGAGGATATCATGGCCCGTAAACAAAATGACGATCTCTTGATCGAAGATGAGCTCGCTGCGGCATTCTTGAACGATGACGACCTAGAACAGCGACAACAGCCAGCAGCGGCGCCAGTACAGCAAGCAAACGACGACAGCGCGTGGGAAGAGTCAGAAGACGACTTTCCTGGACAGCTCGCCGTTGACGTCTACGAAACAGACGAGAAGCTTATTGTTAAAGCCCGCACCGCCGGCGTAAACAAAGAAGACCTCGATGTCAGCATCAGCGACGGCATTCTAACAATCAGTGGTACGCTATCAAGCGGTGACGACACCGACGCTACCAACTGGCACATCCAGGAATGCTACTGGGGCGAATTCAGCCGCACGCTTGCACTTCCTGTTGCAGTCAAAGAAGATGAAGTTGAAGCTGTCCTCAAAGACGGTGTTCTGACTATCAGCTTTGGCAAGATCAAGCAGGAACAGGCAAAGAAGATTACGATTCAGTAATCCGCCATCAAATAAAAAACAGCCCAAGCGCGAGAGGGCTGTTTTTTATTTCCGACTTATTATTCTAACGGCAGGGGATTGCGGCCAAAAAATAACACCCCGAATGCGGGGTGTTATTTCAAGAAAGGTTCTTATTAGTTGCCTGCTGCGAAGCTGCCAACAACGAAGTTGACCAATGCGTAGGCAAGGATCGCTACGACGATACCGACAATAGCGTAAAGGATTGTGTTCTTAGCGCTTGTAACAGCACCGCTGTCACCGCCTGATACGACATAGCGAATACCGCCGATGATCAGCATGATAACTGAGATTGCACCAATGATGAAGAGGAGAACGTTGGTAATGGTCTTGAAGATACCATCATCACCGAATAGCTCTGCCTGCTGGTCTTTACCCTGTGCAGAATCTGCACCATCCTGAAGACCTTGGTCAAACTGAGCGTGCGCGTCAGCTGGCTGTAACACAGGAGCGACGAAGCTTACACCAAGTGCCAAAGCCGGCACGATCAGCAAGCTCTGTAAACTTTTTTTAATAATACTTTTCATTTGTTGTTCCTTTCTTAGGATTACTCTACCTATTTTATATCAAAAGGTACGCCTTTTGTTAAGGCTTTTATTACTTACTAGAAGGCATCCAGGATGAAGTTGACGATTGCATAAGCAAGAATAGCAACCACCAAACCGATAACAGAGTAGAGAATTGTATTCTTAGCACTTGAGATTGATGAACTGTCGCCATTTGAGGTGGCGTATTTAATACCACCGATGATGATCATTACGACTGCAATTGCACCGAGGATAAACAGAAGGATATTGGCAATCGTCTTAATACGGGACTCGAGCGAAATCGCGTTTCCACCGTCGTTACCGCCAATATCGTTTACTCCTTGTTGTGCCTCGCTGACAGCGTCGGCGCTAACATACGAAGGAACCATGACCGCAACCCCTAAAAGGGCGGCGAGTGAAATGACTGCAAATTTGATTTTTTTCATTTTTTCTCCTTTTAAAATGCGTCTAGGACAAAGTTTACTATTGCGTACGACAGGATAGCAACGATAAGACCGATAATTGCATAAAGAATCGTATCTTTAGCACCCTTAATTGATGAGCTGTCACCGTTGGATGTCGCGTAACGGATACCGCCGATAACGATCATAACGACTGCAATTGCACCAAGAAGGAAGATCATGGTATTAACGACGATCTCGATCATGCTTGTCGCATTATCGGTGCCCTGAGCCTGACAAACGCTAGAATCGGCGTTTGCACCACATTGCTCAAAAACGTTGATTGCCGCAGCCGGTTCAGCAGTCAGGGCAACACCCCCGGCAACCAATACAGCAGCGACGATTAATAGTTGTTTTATTTTTCGCATATTAGTTAAACCTCCCTAGTACGAATTGCGTTATAGTAAACGCCATAATTACTACTACCAGACCAATGACTCCACCTATGATGGCGTCTTTTCCACGCTTGACGTCGTTCGGTGCGCCATTAGAAAACGTGTACAGGTAGCCGCCGATAATAATAACGAGTACTGCGACGACTCCAGCTGCCCCATATACAACGGTAAGCAAATCGCCCAAGGCAGAATCGGCGTTAGTAACAGGGTCAAGGCCGATGTCGTTAGGATTAATTTTACTCTGTGCGAGTAGCAAAAATAGCCGTTCCATTAGTTAATAGCTCCCGCAACAAGATTAACAATTGCCACCGAGAACAGGGAAATAACAAGTCCGATAACAGCATCCATCACGATCTTCTTCGCCTTGGCCGTTTCACCCGGATCACCCACGCTGGTCATATATTTAAATCCTCCACGGATCAAAAATCCAACCGCCAGATAGCCGACAAGTTGCAGCATCATCTCGAGGATATTGAGTGCAATCGTCCAAATAAACGTCGGCAAGCCTCCGGCAGCGACAGGGTTTTTAATCGTACAGTTAGCCTCGGTCAGGCCTTTATACCACGCCGGGAAGGTAAGAAGGCGATCATTACAGGCCGCATAAGTAGTTGACGGGGTCGCAACAGCTAATGTCGCGCCGCCCGCGGTAGCTACGAATAGTAATGCCATTGTCCAATTTCGTATTTTTTGTATCATTTCATATTCTCCTAGGTGAATATTCCTCCTGGGATCAGGAAGTTAAGCAGCAAGTACATGCCTGCGTAGGCCAAAATACCGATAATAACGTTACGAATAACCTCTTTGGCTTTTTTCGTCTGCTCCTGGCTGTCGGAAGAGGTGGTATAGAGGATGGCACCGTACACGATACCACCAACGGCCAGAATACCGACTCCGGCGGTCATGATATTTAGCACAAGAAGAAGAATCTTCCAGGCCGCACTGTCTTCTGCGTTACCACTTTTCTCGTTGACGCCATTACAAACATCACCGCCAATAATCGAGGTATCCACCTCGCCACATTTTTGCTGTGCCTGGGCTGGCTGCAGAGCAAGGGTACTTACCCCTATGCTCGCCATGGCGACAAACAGCAATGCTACTATTTTTTGTTTTATCTTCATACTACCTATAAAATACGATAAATCAGTTTAGCGTGCAAGTAGTTTCACCTTAGCAGGACTGCGTTTGAACTTGTCGTATTTTATTGACTTTTTTAGAGGAAAATGGTACACTAACAAGGATATGTGGAAGCTGCATCTAGCACTTCCGTTCGGTAGGCAATCGACACGGAAATTCTTTATGTTCCTCGCAGCCACGCTCGTGGCTTCTTTTGGCTTTATCCTGACAAGCGCACCACATGTGTATGCTGCGGATGCCGATTGGCAAGGGGACTCGATCACTTACGATAGCCACCTCTTTGCACCAATGGGCGAAAGTGCCGGCACCGAAAGCCACAATATCCCCAAGGGATCCCGTATTTACCGCTACACCGAGCCGGCACAGGACGGGGCAAACAACCCGGTTACCAAGGCGCACCTGATCTATTTCGCACCGGGAACAGACCCCACCAAGGCTACGAGCGCTAACTACGCGATTTATAACTTCACCTCACCCGACAAGTATTCTTCGCCGTCGGGCACTAAATCTATTACGCTAACACTAAAATCTGAAAGTGCCGGCGCCAAAGAAACGACCTCATGTGTGATTGAGGGCATCGGCTGGATCATTTGTCCGATCACGAACTTCCTCGCCGAGGCAATGGACTGGCTATTTAATATTCTTGCCAGCTTCTTAGCTGTCCGACCAGCTCAAACAGACCCGAACAATTCGCTATTCCGCGGCTGGTCGATTATGCGCGACTTTGCCAATGTGGCATTTGTTATCGGCTTCCTGATTATTATTTACTCGCAGATCTCCAATCTAGGACTATCCAACTACGGCATCAAACGCACGCTGCCACGCCTGATTATTGCGGCGATCCTCGTTAACCTTTCGTACTGGATCTGTGCAATCGCAATCGACCTTTCGAATATCTTGGGGTACTCGCTGCAAGATATTTTCATGGGCATCCGAAACCAGCTAACCAGTACTGACGGAAACAGTTGGGAAGGTGGTGGTTGGAAGGATATTTCGACCGCTATTCTGTCAGGAGGTACGATTGCTGCTGCCGGAATTACGGCACTTGTCTCTGTCGGATCCATTACCGGTGCAATTTACATGCTTCTTCCGATCCTGGTTGGCGTGCTTATTGCCGCGCTTGTCGCCATTATCATCATGGCCGCCCGTCAAGCGTTGATCGTTATATTAGTAATGGTCGCGCCGCTTGCGTTTGTGGCGTACTTACTGCCAAACACTGAGAAGTATTTCGATAAATGGAAAGATCTCTTCATCACCATGCTGATGCTGTTTCCGATTTTCTCGGTACTGTTTGGTGGTTCTCAACTAGCAGGAACGGCAATTATTCAAAACTCCGATACGCTCGTCATGAAGATTCTTGGTATGGCCGTTCAGATCGCGCCGATTGTCGTACTTCCATTCCTGATCAAGTTTAGTGGATCACTGCTCGGTCGTATTGCCGGCATGGTCAACGACAAGAGCAAAGGCCTTATGGACCGCACAAGCAATTTCGCCAAAGACCAGGCCGCACTCAAAAAGTCACAGGTACTTGCCCGTGACGACCTACGCCGACGCAATGTGCTCTCGCGTGCTGTCCAGGGTATGGATAACCGCCGACGCAAGCGTGAGGGCTGGCAAAAAGTCTACGAGGCAGAAGCGGATAACCGCTGGCACGAGAACGCAGCTCATGAGGCTATTGATACCGCTTCCCGTGAAGCATCCCGCACACACAAGATGATCGAAAGCCAGCACGATGCACACTGGAATAATCGCGCTCGCACCGACTCCGCCTCTTTGGCGCGCGAAATGCAGATGCGCGTGGCCGGATCGGAAGCAAAAGTCGCCGAAGCCCGGCTTGAAGCAATGGAAGAAGAGTTGCGCACCGGACACATCGCTGGCAGCGCCTCAATGGTTAATGTTATTAACAGGTCCCGTGATGCAACGCGCGACCTAGCACTTACTGCTATGCGCGAAGAGGCCGCCAAACGCAAACAAAAGCAGCAGCTTGCTGAAGAGCTTCTTACTAACTCCGCTCAGATCGATGGCGAGACTATCCGCGAATACGCAGGTGGTGTTATGGGTGTTGCTGGTGCCGAAGCAGTCCTCACCAACGCCGTTACCGCGCAGCGTAAAGAGTACGACGAGAACGTCCAGAACAAGAAGCAGCTTATCAAACACTTCAACCTTTCGGGCGGTGAGCGTCAGCAACTCGCGATGGGCACAGGTCCGGTTACTGCTACCGACTCGAACAACCACACTTACACATTCGCAACGAATGACGACTTCGCACGTGAAGCTGCTATTGAGACTCAGCTCGCAGGAGCAGGCAACATGGCCAACATGGAAGAGATTATTGCCGCTTCCGGTAGTAACCTGGCAGCCTACAGGACAACCATCTCCAACGCTATTGTTGCCAACAAACTTGCCGATAAGGCCGCTTACCTTGGTGGTAAAACGATTGACGACGTTGCTCAAGGTAAGATTGCCTCTAGTGCAGATATCGACGCGGCCGCAACCCGTGCGCTTGCACAAGGTAAGATCAAGCCTGCCCAGCTCGCAACGATGGACAAAGACGCCGTACTCCGCGTATACAACATCGCATTCAATCCAAACACTTCGATGCTTACGCCGCAAGAAATCAGCGACCTTCAAGGTCAGATCATGGAACTCTCAAACAGCGCCAACCAGGCCCTTACGCTTCCATCACTCAAGGGAAGTGTGGCTCAGAACGTGGAACCTATTCTGCGAAATATCGTCAACCGTGTACCGCCTCCACCAAACCCTTAATAGTTGGCATCCGACGCCTCTTCAATTTTCCTTTTAAAACGTTACCCATATAAATCGCCGATATTGACATATTCGGTGATTTATATTATTTTATGCATATGACGACTGAGGTTGTCTAGTGGCAATATCGCCCGAGTCCGGAGGGAATGCACATGACATTCTTGAGTGACGAGGATGAGGCGGCACACCGCCAGCACGTCCGAGTCACACCGCAGTACACGCCGCAGGAAATCGGCCGCCGCTCCGAGAGGAAAGCGGCAGAAGAGCTCCCGCGGCGTCTCGAAGAGATCCGTGCCCGCTACCGTCGGGGAGAGACCATCGTCACATTCGTCTTCATCGAGGAGACGGGTGAACAGAACGCTGAGATTCTCGCCCGGTCGCTCGCACGACAGATCGCCGCCGAGACAGGCTTCCAGACGACCATCAACAGCGAGGCGAGCGCCGTCAGAGCTTCTCTCACTGTGATGTTCGCTGCACAGCCCCTTAGCCACGAACAGCCCCATCCCCCTGTGAAGAAGGGGAGGGGCTCGACCCCGCGGTTCGTCCGCTGGGTCATCGTGGTGACGATGGCGATCACGGCCGTTCTTCTGATCCTCTTCGGCATGGCCGCCGGATACGAGGGTCCGGACAAGGACGGCGAGATCCTCGTCTTCAGCGGAGTGGGGATGATCATGCTGCTCATCGTGGTCAGCGTCCTGCTCTTCGCGAATGACGACTCCAACCACCAAGACAGATGACCTGTCAAAATCGTCCGAAATCCGGGCGTCCCCGCCAGAAATGGCGGGGTTAGTTTTTTATGCCACCCCTGTAGAAAAACCTACACACACCATATGTAGTGTCATAAAGTTTTATAAGACCCCTTGCGTTTTGAAGGGTTTGAGGTATAATAAGTATTGATAAATACTGTAGGTGCCATCGTGTGCACAAAGGAAACCCAAGCATGAGTCATGAAACTCGTCCAAGCGTTACCCACCAAACTC
>DASUVJ010000011.1:0-7253 GCA_036378995.1 Saccharimonadales bacterium (SeqCode) | reverse complement strand
CGAGCCTTAAAGCGGTCGACACGACCTTCGGTGTCGATGATTTTCTCTTCACCGGTAAAGAACGGGTGAGAAGCTGATGAGATGTGGATTTTAACGAGTGGGTATTCGTTACCATCTTCCCATTTGATAGTGTCGGTGGTCTGCGCGGTTGACTGTGTCAAAAAGGCAAACCCAGCAACCTCGTCGCTAAATACGACAGGTCGGTAGTCTGTTGGGTGTATACTGCTTTTCATATCCGTACTATTGTACCGAATCTAACAGGGATTGTCAAAGGGTTACGGCCGACGGGGACCTGGTCTGGCTACTGCCATGCAAGTCTCTGTTGATCTCTGATGGGCGCAGGTTATAATGATAGGGTAGTAATTATGAAGAATGCCCCCGTTACAGTTAGGTTTCAAACGACGCTCTATATGCTGAAGGACTGGATTATCCTGCCTGTACCCGAAGATGAGAGCGTCAAGTTGCCGTCACGTGGACAACTTAGCGTGACGGGCACGATAAACGGCCACATATTCCAGACGGTACTCGAGCCGGATGGGCGCTGGAGCCACTGGATGAGGGTGACCGACAAACTGCAAAAAGCCGCTGGCGTGAAATCGGGCGACACTGTGACGGTGGAGCTGACGACGAGCAGAGACTGGCCGGAGCCGAAACTGCCGAAGGATTTCTCTAATGCCCTAAAAGTCGCGCCGCAAAAAGTACGAGACAAATGGCAGGACATCACGCCGATGGCGCGGTGGGAATGGATACGCTGGATGAACGCTACCCTTAGCCAGGAAACGCGCGCGGTGCGGATTGAGAAGACTGTTTCGAAGCTCGGCGGCAACCATCGCCGTCCTTGCTGCTTTAATTTGGCGGCATGTACCGAGCCGTATCTTGCAAAAAGCGGTCGTCTTATGGAACCCTAGACAATAGGGGTGGTTACTGATATAATCGACGGGTAACAAATTTTTAATGACACAATCCGCGCCAAACTCCTGAACCTTCAGGGGCGCGGGTGAGGAACAAGGAGTTCTAAAAAATGGCAGTATCTGTCGATATTAAAGCTCTGCTCGAAGCTGGTGTTCACTTTGGACACAAAACGAGCCGCTGGCACCCTAAAATGGCGCCTTACATCCACTCTAAGCGCCAGGATAGCCACATCATCGACCTGACAAAGACGGTTGAAGGTCTTGAAAAAGCACTTCCATTCGTTACTAAGGTTGCTGGTGGCAAGCAGGTACTTTTTGTCGGTACTAAAAAGCAGGCAAAAGACATCGTAAAGGCAGCTGCTGAGAAAGCTGGCCAGCCATACGTAACAGAGCGCTGGATCGGCGGTATGCTGACGAACGTTAATACCGTTAGCGCCCAGATTAAAAAGCTCAAAGACCTTGAGCGCCGCATGGCATCAGGCGACCTTGAAAAGCGCTACAACAAGCTTGAAGTACAGCGCTTCCAGGAAGAGATCGACGAACTTAACCTTAAGTACGGCGGTATCAAAGATCTTAACGGCAAGCCAGGCGCAGTCATCGTTGTAGATGTTATCGCTGACGCAAACGCTGTAAAAGAAGCTAAGACACTCGGTGTTCCAGTTATCGGTATCGTTGATACCAACGCAAACCCTGATGCAATCGACTATGTTATCCCTGGTAACGACGACGCTATCAAGGGTCTTCAGCTGCTGCTCGACTACTTTGCACAGGCAGTACAAGAGGGCGCAGGTTCAGTTAAAAAAGAGGAGAAATAGGGGATGGCTGTTTCAATCGAAGACATCAAGAAGCTTAAAGAACTTACTGGCGTTGGTTTGACCGACGCTAAGGTTGCTCTCGTTGAAGCCGAAGGCGACTTTGACAAGGCACTTGAAGCAATGCGCAAAAAGGGTCTTACCCGCGCAGAGAAAAAAGGTGACCGCGAAACCCGCGAAGGCTTGGTTGAAAGCTACGTTCACAGCGGCCGCATCGGCGTTATCGTCGAGGTAAACTGTGAGACGGACTTCGTTGCCCGCCTCCCAGAATTCAAAGAGTTCGCACACCAGATCGCTATGCAGATTGCTGCCATGGCGCCAAAATATGCAACGCTTGAAGACATTCCATCTGACGAGTACGAAGCTAAAAAGAAGGAACTTCTTGAAAGTGACGCGCTTAAAAGCAAGCCTGCTGAAATGGCTGAAAAAATCGTCGAAGGCCAGCTTAAAAAGCACTTCGCCGAGCAGGTTCTTGCCGAGCAGTCATTCGTTCTTGACGACACAATGACAGTCGGTGACCGCATTAAAGAGCAGATTGCTAAGAGCGGTGAAAACATTCGTATCTCCCAGTTCAAGCGCATCGAGCTTGGCGTTAACGAGTAAATTTCGTCGTAACTGTAAAAATCGGCCCTTTAGAGGGCCGATTTTATATTGGTCAACAATGCCTGGCGATGAAGCTATTATGGCCCCAGCCTCGATGTGCGCCAAAAGAAAGAATCCTCTAGGGCGCGTCTTGAGTTGCTATTTATAACAAAATATGTTAAAATAGTAATTAAGTCTTCCGCAGCGTAACCGCGAGAGATCGAAGCTCGATAACCGACCATTCACACCTATGAGGTGATCGTATGTCCGCATCCACCCGCAAGTCCCGCCGCTGGCCGCTGGTCGTCTTCGGAGCCGTGACGGCACTCGTCCTGAGCGTCGTCGGGCTCCAGAGCATCGGCAGCTCTGGCGAACCCGCCACTCCTGCGCCGGCCCGTGAGGTCGCCCTTCCGGGCACCAACACCGGATGGCAGGGCAGCTCTGAACTGACGGCGCTCTTCAACCGCCTCACGTTCCAGCGCCCCTCTGGGGAGATCTGGGACAGCGGCGATTCCGCCCCGAAGGGCACCCAGCCGTACACCGACATCAGCGGCTGCACGTCCAACTGCACCGTCATCACGTTCGTCGACCTGGCGGACCCGGAGATGGGCAAGTTCTTCGGCGACAACCCTGCCGCCGCCTGGGCCAAGGACTCCTGCACGCAGGAGATCCACGGCGAACTGTCCGGCTCCAAGGAGTTCGACCTGAGCGGCCAGACCGCCCGGTACTACTACCTGCCGTGCGGACCCGAGGACGAGTACTCGGGGCACGCGTGGTACATCCCCGGCAAGAAGCTGTTCGTGATGACGTACGCGGGGGATGGTGGGCCGATGAGCCCCGAGATCCTCCGCAGCGTCATGGACACAGTGCGCTGGGTGTGACGTCGATCCTCCTGCGCTGCGAAGACAGCCCCGCCCGCACCCGGGCCACTCCGGGACCGCGGCGGGGCTCTTCGCATTTTTAGGGGCGGCAGTTGCGTGGTAAAATGAAATATATGTTTAACACCGATTCCTACGAAGAAAAAATGTCGCTCGCTCTCATGCATTTTGAGGACGAACTAAAGAAAGTCCGCACCGGCCGTTCACATCCTGCAATGCTTGAAGGAGTGAAGGTTGAAGTTTATGGCACAATGATGCCGCTTAACCAAGCTGCGAATATTACCGCGCCAGAACCTCAGCTTTTGCAGGTGACGCCGTTTGATCCAGGTAACGTACAAGCGGTTGCCGCTGCTATTCGCGCTGACCAATCACTAGGTTTTAACCCGAGTGACGACGGTCGTGTTGTTCGAGTGCCTGTGCCACCGCTTACAGAAGAGCGCCGCCGTCTGCTTGTTAAGCAAACCGGTGAAAAAGTAGAAGAAGCTCGTATTGCACTCCGCAACATTCGCCAAGATGCCCTTAAGGACGCAAAGCGCAAGAAGGATGCGAAGGAGCTGAGCGAAGACGACGTAAAGCGCGTTGAAAAAGAAATTGACAAACTTATGGGTGATTTCCAGGACAAGATCGACGCAGTTTTCAAGGAAAAAGAGAAGGATATCCTAACAATCTAATGGATACCGCGGCGCCTAGACACATCGGATATATTGTCGACGGCAACCGCCGCTGGGCGAAAAGCCACGGGTTGCCGACATACGAAGGCCATTTGGCGGGATACAACACGATCGGTGATATTGCCGAGGCCTCGTTTGACGCGGGAGTCGAGTATGTATCGGCGTATATCTTCAGTACAGAAAACTGGAAGCGCAGCAAAGACGAGGTGAACCGTCTGATGTCGCTAGTATTAAAACTCCTTTCTTCGGATTTGCCTCGTTTTGGCGAACAAAATATTCGCCTGCGGGTCCTTGGAACGCCTGATAATGTCAGCGCCAAGATCCTAAGGGCTATTAATGATGCCGAGGAGCTGACGAAGGATAATACGCGCGGCACGCTGGCGGTCTGCTTTAACTACGGCGGTCACCAGGAAATCGCCGATGCGTGCAAGAAAATTGTTCAAGAGGGGATAGCAGCCGAAGACATTACGCCCGAGACAATCGCGCAGCGTCTGTATGCACCCGAAGTGCCGCCGGTAGACATGGTTGTTCGGACGAGCGGAGAACAGCGCCTTTCGAATTTTATGCTTTGGCGCGCGGCATACAGCGAATTAATGTGGCTTGATAAACTCTGGCCGGACATGACAAAAGAAGACGTAACCGCTATACTGGAAGAATATTCACGGCGAGCTCGGCGATTTGGAGGATAGATGGAACTCATTTTTGGAATCATTTTAGGCTTATTAATTCTGGTCTTTTTGGTGGTGGTGCACGAACTCGGGCATGCTATTGTTGCACGCCGTAACGGTGTGGTCGTGGAGGAATTCGGAATCGGCTTTCCGCCAAAAGCATGGGGCAAAAAGCTAAAAAACGGCGTTTTATTCACCTTAAACTGGTTGCCGCTTGGCGGGTTCGTAAAACTGCAGGGCGAACACGATGCTGCAAATAAAAAGGGTGACTACGGCGCCGCATCCTTCTGGCAAAAGACGAAGATTCTTCTTGCCGGGGTCGGTATCAACTGGATTGTTGCCGCGCTGCTTTTAACGGTACTTGCCTGGACGGGGCTGCCAAAGGTCTTACCTGATCAGTTTACAGTTGCTAGTGACACGACCATTACAAAAAAACCGGTTGAAATTGCTATGCTCACCTCTGGATATCCGGCGGAGAAAGCGGGACTAAAAGTAGGGGATACGATCCAACGGTTCGACGGCCAGGAAGTGCCGACGACTCAGCGTCTGATTGACCTTACTAAGGAAAACAAAGGTAAAACGGTCAGTGTGATCTACACGCGAGACGGCGTCGAGGCTACAAAAGAAGTAACTCTTAGAGACGGCGGCGATAGTTTGCTCGGCGCAGGACTCAACCAGCGTGAGGAACTAAAAGCGAGTTGGTCGGCACCATTAGTCGGAATCGGTACGACTGCACAGTTCACATGGGTAACGCTCCAGGGACTCGGTGATCTTATTGGCAACGTTGTTTCGGGCTTTGTGATGCAGTTTAGTTTTGATGAACAAACACGCCAAGAGGCCGGCAAAAATCTTGAGCAGGCCGGAGGCAGCGTAGCGGGACCGATTGGAATTCTCGGTGTTATTTTCCCGGCGGCCGAACAAGCCGGGCTTACGCAGGTTATCTTCTTAACGGCAATTATCTCGCTGACACTTGCCGTGATGAACGCCTTGCCAATTCCGGCGCTGGATGGCGGCCGCTGGTTTGTGACGGCAATCTTCAAACTGCTTAAAAAACCGCTTACGAAAGAACGTGAAGAAAAAATCCAGGGGACCGGTTTTATGGTTCTGATGCTGCTTGTGATCGTCGTTACTATCACCGACATCGGAAAGTTATTCTAATATGATGCCTGACGAGAAAACCAAAAAGCAGTCGCCTGCAGGTGGGTTGCGCACGTCACGCAAGATCGGTTTAGCGCTTGCATTCCCGCTGTGGGTTCTCGTTAGTTTTGGTGTCGCACAGGCACTCGTCTATACTATTTTGTGGATATTGACTCGTCTGGGCGTGCCGATTGATCTGTTCGACGGCGCCGCATTTCAGACGCTTGCAACAGCAGTTATCTACACGCTTAGTCTAAGCATTGCCGTAGGCCTGCCATGGCTTATTAAGAAGCGCCGCGCCAATTGGGGCGAATTAGGGCTTAACCGCCTACCAACATGGACGGATATTCTTCTGGCTCCGGCCGGATTTATCGTATACTTTTTGGCCTCGGCATTATTAATCTTTTTGACGACGCAGTTGCTTCCTGGATTCGACGTTGAACAGGTGCAGGAGATCGGCTTTGACAATATCGCGCAACGTCACGAGTATTTGATGGCGTTTATTACGCTGGTAATTATCGCACCGGTCGCAGAGGAAGCGCTATTCCGCGGCTATTTGTACGGACATCTGCGTGCTCGAATTCCGATTTGGCTTGCAATGCTGATCACGAGTGCAGTTTTTGGTGCGGTTCACGGTCAACTGAATGTGGCAATCGATACGTTCGCGCTCAGTATGATCATGTGTTCACTCCGCGAGGTAACAGGCAGTATCTGGGCGGGAATCTTGCTTCATATGCTAAAAAATGGTCTTGCGTTCTACTTGCTCTTTGTGAATCCGTCACTTGTCGGTATAATGGTATAACAATGATGACACAACGATTCATCACACCCGTCTTTCGTATTCCGGCTTGCCGGTAAGTTTGTTTTGTATTACTAGAAGTGACAGTTAGAAAATCTTAAGGAGTATACCTACTATGCGAATGTCGCAGTTGTTTACCAAAACCAGCAAGACCGCACCAGCCGATGAAGTGGCCCGGAATGCGCAGCTACTTATCCGTGCCGGATTTATTCATAAAGAAATGGCCGGAGTCTACGCATATTTGCCGCTCGGTCTTCGTGTCATGGAGAACATTAAAAAGATCGTACGCGAAGAAATGGATTCAATCGGCGGACAGGAAGTCATGATGACCGCACTGCAGCCAAAAGATATATTTGAAAAAACCGACCGTTGGGACGATGCTAAAGTCGATAACTGGTTCAAGACAAAACTTGCAAACGGCAGTGAGCTTGGGCTTGGGCTTACACACGAGGAGCCAATCGTAGACGCACTGAGTTCATATGTTAACTCGTACAAAGACTTGCCGATCTATGTCTACCAGATCCAAAACAAGTTCCGCAACGAATTGCGCGCCAAGAGCGGTTTGCTTCGTGGTCGTGAGTTTGTAATGAAGGATATGTACTCGCTTGCACGCACGCAAGATGAGCACGAAGAGCTATATGAGCGTGCCGCAGAGGCATATCACCGTATATATGAACGTTTGGGTATCGGCGACATTACATTTCGTACTGCGGCCGATGGAGGAATCTTCACTAAGCGCTTCAGTGATGAGTTCCAGACCTTAAGTGATATTGGCGAGGACACGATCTACCTGGA
>DASUVJ010000010.1:0-9955 GCA_036378995.1 Saccharimonadales bacterium (SeqCode) | reverse complement strand
ATGGTATTAAAGACAATCAGGGATGAAATAGCGATAAAAATGACGCTTGCGATAAGTCCGGCGCGCTCAGCGAATGCTACGGTTCGGCCGATATTTTCGATTGCTGTTTTACGGTCGCCTGCAAATGACGGCTGGCGTTCCGGATGAATATTCTCTTTAACGGTCGGGTTATTCTCGACGAATTCACGGAGTTCACTCGTGTCATTGATGTCGACAGGGTTAATACTAAAGGTCCCCGGCAGCTTGTTAGTAGCCTCATTCAGCGCATCAAGCGAGCCGGCATCTTTTTTATTAGCATTTGCAAAGTCTTCCCTGGCTTGTTCAGGGCTGATATAATCGACGCGCTTTACGGATTCGAGCTTGCGAAGATCAGTAAGAATCTTATCTGAATCGTGCTTGGTCGTATCCGTTTTTACGTAAATAGATACGTTCACCTTGTCACGGATTTCGCCGATAGTATCAACAAGAACGTTACGGGCAGCTAGGGTCACGAATACGATCAATAGCGTAATGGTCATGACGGCAGTCGCGGCAATTGTCAGCCATGTATTACGCGTAAAATTGTTTACACCATAACGACACATGCGGACAAACGTCAGCCACTGGCGGCGTTTGCGTTTTTGCTGTGCAAAAGCTTTGGCGTCTAGTTTTCGTTTGGCAGCCATTACTGTCGGTAACTCCCCTGTGCTTGGTCGCTTGTGATTTTGCCGTGCTCAAGTGTCACGACGCGGCGTTTAAGTTTGTTGACGATTTCGACGTTGTGCGTCGTTAGCAGTACGGTCGTGCCATACTTATTGATCTTCTCGAGCAGACGAACAATATCCCAGCTGTGTTTCGGATCGAGGTTACCAGTCGGCTCGTCCGCAATGAGGATCTTCGGCTGACGCACGACGGCACGAGCAATCGCCACGCGCTGGCGTTCACCACCAGAAAGCTGGTGTGGAAAGTTCTTTTCCTTCCCAGTCAGACCGACGAGTTCGATCACTTTAGGAACAGTGCTTTTGATTTCGCGGTTAGTCATGCCGGCGATTTCGAGCGCAAAAGCGACGTTCTCAAAAACAGTGCGCTGCGGCAAAAGCTTGAAGTCCTGGAAGACGACCCCGATCTTGCGGCGAAGCAGCGGGATATGCTTGTCTTTTAGCGTGTCATAGTCGATACCGCCAACAACGATTTTGCCGCTGGTCGGCTTTTCTTCGCGGGTCAGCAAGCGAAGAAGCGTCGTTTTTCCGGCGCCGCTAGTACCGACCAAAATGACGAATTCGTTTGGCTCAACATGCAAACTCACGCGATTTATCGCTGGCTTACTGTCGCTGCCATATGATTTTGTAACCCTATCTAGAAGAATCATTACTTAAATTAGTATAGCATAAGCATTCACGGCTGCTAACCCTGAAGTTGCGCCTCAAGATAGGCCGTCATAAAACCATCGATCTTGCCGTCGAGCACCCCTTGAGCATCACGCTCCTCGTATTTTGTGCGGGTGTCTTTGACTAATGTATACGGGTGCAGAACATAATTACGAATTTGACTTCCCCAGTTGGCCGACTCCCCTGCTTGGAGCTCGCCGATGCTCTCGGCGTGCTGCTCTAGCTGGAGTTGTGCTAGTTTTGAGCGGAGAATCTTCATTGCCATTTCTTTGTTTTGCAGCTGTGACCGCTCATTTTGGATCGCCACGACAATACCAGTGGGAACATGCGTAATACGGACCGCAGAGTCAGTCGTATTAACCGACTGGCCTCCGTGGCCGCCAGCGCGGTACACATCGATTTTTAAATCACCGTCCGCAATTACGACTTCTTCAGGTGTGTCGATCTGCGGCAGTACTTCAACAAGCGCAAAACTGGTCTGACGAAGGTTATCACTATTGAACGGGCTCAATCGCACCAGACGATGCACACCGTTCTCGCTACGGAGCCTGCCATACGCGTACGGACCGCTCACTTCAATGACGGCGCTCTTAATTCCAGCCTCCTCACCCGCAGAGCGCTCGACAAGCTTCGCGTCGATACCAGCCTTTTCCGCCCAGCGAAGATACATGCGTTCTAGCATTTCAGTGAAGTCCTGCGCGTCCGTGCCACCTACGCCAGCACTTAGGCGGATCAGCGCGTTATGATCATCGTATTCACCGTTAAAGAGAAGTTCCTTTTTACGATCGGCAAATTCGTTCTCCAACGCAAAGACCTGGCCTTCAAATTCGATCAACAGACTATCGTCGCCAAGCGCCATAAGCTCATCGATATCACTCACCTGCGCTTTCAGCGTCTGCCACGGCGCCACCATCGCATTCATGGCAGCCAGCTGCTTGCTCTTCTCTTGGGCATATGCCGGGTTATTCCAGATTTCGGGAGCGCTCAGCTCTTCTTCCAGCCTGGCAGCAGCGGCAGCTTTTTCATCGATGTTAAGCTGATCGTACGCGTCGGCGATCTCTTTTTGTAGTAATGTGACACGTTTCTGGAGCGGTTGCATAAGGTTTTATTGTACCATTTCGTTCGCCCAACCCTGGGAATCGTAGCGCTTCTCGTAATCAAAATCGGAGTCCGGCACGTCAAATGGCACCGGCTTATAGCCACCTCGCGCCATGGCCATGTGATATGCCCGGCGCAGCTCGTCCGTTTCACCGACGCATTCAAACGGCTTCATGACACCGTCGATACCAAGCAGACCTTTGAACGTTTCGGTAAGAAGCGGCTTTTCAAACAAATCCTGACCATTGAACAAGCTTTTCAGCTCCTCGGCCGGCAAGAACGGCGCAAACAAGATGAACGAATTCGCACACTTTGGACACTCGCCACACCACTTCAGCTGTGTATTGTCTGCACCCTGCATGTAATTGGCGCGGTTGCACGAACTGAACGTGTGGCCGTATTTCTCCCACGCATGAGCAACGAATAGTTCTGCGATTTTAAGTTCACTGAAGCTGCGCAGCGGAGATCCGATGCGGATGTCCGGCGAGAGGTAACGGCGAACATACTCGGCAAATTTTTGTTCGGCCGGCCATGTTTTCGACCACTGGTGATTAACCGGGAGGTCGTCAATCCAATCATGCGGCTCCTCGCCTTCGTGTCCGATAGAAAGCAGTAATGTGTTAGAACCGTGCAAAACAGCATCAATAAGCGCATACGACGCAACAATATATGTCACCGGGACATGTCCGTTACGCCCGCCACGGGAGCTTGCATCGATAAGTTTCTCGCGGTCAATGACACGAAGTGCCGTACGCAGCGGAGCTCCCAGCGTATCAAGCAGTGCCGGGTAATGCGCGGAATTGGCAATATACCAAGAAGTAAAGCCTGTATTCTTCTCGTTAAGAAGCGAGGCGGTCAGCAGCGAGTCTTTCCCACCGCTCTGTAGCGCGATAACGCCCTCGCCATCATAGGCCGTAGCCTGAAGATGTGTTCCGACTGCAGAGAACTGCGCCAAATCTTGTCTGCGAAGGTTGTTTTCAAAGGCAAACTGGCTCAGCCCTTCTTGATAGACAGCGTTCAAAAATTCGGCTTGCCAGTCGTCCAGGCCGCCCTTTTCAAATACTACGTTCGGTGTTGGAAACGTCTTAAAATACGACGTACCCGCCAAGATGAAGCTAAGGAATAATGCGCGGTCCAAAACTTCGGCATTATAACCGGGTTTGACGTCTTTGAATGTCACCTTCTCTTCGTATTCGGTACCATCGTCAAACCCGTAATGGAACGTAGCGGTCGCCGACTGCTCGTCAAATCTGTAGTCCTTAAAAACGAACGTGCTCATTATAATTCTCCTACTGCCTGCTTGAACTGTTCGCCGCGTTCATAAAAGTTCTTAAACATATCAAAACTGGCGCAACCCGGACTTAGCAAAACGACATCGCCTGGCTGCGCATGCTTGTTTGCTAACGCCACGATTTCCGGCATCGTTTTTGCGTCTGAAACAACGATATTTTTCATGCCCTTATCTGCCAGTGTGCCTCCTAAACGAGCACCTGTCTGACCCATTGCAATGACTTGTCGGATATTTGACCTACCCGTAATTGCTTTTACAAGCGGATCAAAATCAATCCCACGATCAAATCCACCCACGATAAGCACGATTGGCTCCTCAAAAGCAGTAATCGCTGCCATTGTAGCGGTCGGCGCCGATGAAAAACTATCGTTGTAGTACTTTACGCCGTTTGATTCGCGCACAAACTCTAATCGGTGTGGCAGCCCCTTAAAAGTACGGACCGCATCGGCGATTGCCGCCGTGTCCTGTGTGAACTGCCACGCGGCACTAATAGCAGCGCAGACATTCTGCAGATTGTACTCGCCCAAAAGCCCTACTTCATCTGCGGGGCATATTGCCTCGCTGTCGATCGTAATCATGCCGTTATTTATGTACGCTGCTTCAGAAGTAAGGTACTTCAATTTATGTCCGGCAAGCGAAATGCCGGCAATACGCGCACTTTGCTCGTTCGTCGGGTGATAAATCATGACGTCGTCTGCCATTTGGTGCGCGCCGATATTAGCTTTTGCAAGCACGTAGTCGTTCATGCCCTCATGCACATTTAAATGATCGGGCTCGATCATAAGCACCACGGCGACATGCGGCGAACGTTCAAGGTCCCAAAGCTGAAAACTACTGAGCTCATACACGACTATGTCGTCCTTGTTAATGGACGGCAACGCATCAATGGCAGGCGTGCCGATATTGCCTACGAGGTGAACCGTCCTGCCGCTGGCTCGCAAAATCTCAGCCGTCAGGCTGCTGGTGGTTCCCTTTCCTTTAGTGCCGGTTACGCCGATGATTGGCGCAGGACACTGAGCGAAGAACTCATTCGTTGCAGACCAAATTTTGCGGGCACCATGCAGTTTTACAGGAGCAAGACTTGGAGTGCGGATAACCATATCGTAGTCTTTTAAATGCACGAAGGAATCTTTACCAAGAATAGCCGAGGCACCTTCTGGTAGATTATCGATCACCTCACGTTCATCGATTATTGTGACATCATGACCCTGACCGGTGAAGTAACGGTAGCTTGCCTCACCTTCCAATCCATAGCCGGCAACTGCAATCTTCATAGTTCTATTCTACCTTACGTTCGAATAGACGCGCCAGTTTGTCGTTAAGCTCGACAATCTCACTCTTCTCGCCACTGCTTACCCCAGCAAGAACCCATGTGTCGCTGGCGATAAACTCGCGGGTCGTATCGATCATACATTCGCGGGTAGTTTTACGGATAGATTCTGGTACTTTTTCGTAGTCTTTCACGACACCATCAGCGAAATAGCGGCCGGTGTAAAAGTTACTGATCTGTGCGACGGTCTGCGCGCCCATTTGATGACGGCCGAGGGCGTACGATTTAGCCGCGGCCAACTCTTCCTCGGTAATCTTTCCGTCCAGAACCGCTTTTACTTCGCGTACAATAATATCGAACAGATCACTCGAAGTCTCCAGGTTAACCTGCCCGCCGAAGTCCCAGCTACTGTCATGAAAACCGACCGACGTATCCGAGAAGACACCATACGCGAGGCCTTTCTTACGCGCCGCTCCATAAATGCGTGAGTGCATAGTACCCGTTAAAATCTGATCAAGGCAGTTCATAGCCTCAGCCTCTTCGTCGCTCAGCTCACGCGGAACGGTCAATGACCAGCCGAACGTAAGGTTTGAGGCTTCTTTGCGGCGAATAAGTGTCGGGTTACCGCTCGAAAGCTCATCCTTCGGCACTTCGAAACGTTCACCCTTCGGTAGCTCCCAGTCCTCTAGTTGGCGTTTAATCTCAGCCTTGCGGCCGTGCAGTTTACCAGCCACGATAAAACGCATGTTTTCGGCTGTATGGGTGCGCTTGTGATGCTCGCGGATATCGCTGAGCGATACGTTTTGAATGGTCTGAAGGCGCTGCCAAAAGGTATAGACATCTTCACCGAGAAGCTGCTGAATCTTCGGCCATAGTACGCGGTTATGATTATTGAGGTATCCCGTAAGTTCACTCTTTACGTTACCTTTCTCAGCCTCAAGTTCACGCTCGTTGAATTTTGGCTGACAGATTGCCACGCGCTGCAACGCAAAAATACGCTCCCATTCAAAGTCAGCACAGTCGGCCACGTATACCATCGAGAGATCGCTTGTGTACGCATTATGGTAAGCGCCGTTTTTAGTAAACTCCGCCTCGTAGTCATGTTCACTCTTAAACTGAGCATTCGCACCGAACGCCATATGCTCCATAATATGCGCCGTCTCGTAAATGTCCTTGTTGCGGACATAGCGGTTACCCGCGCGGAACTGAAACTGAAAGCTCATGACGGTTGCGCCAGGGATATCAATCAAAAGACCGCGCGCGCCATTAGCTAGTTTCACTTCTTCAACTGTGTGTTTCAAAACCCTCTCCTATCAAGTTCTCGCAAAATTCTAGGTTCTATTGTGCCACTTTTAGGCGCAGATTACCACCTCTTATTGACAGATAGGCGCTATATTGACAAAAATAGTAAAAAATGGTAATATTGCATACAGCTGCACGCCGTGCAGAGTCCTTCCACCACGCACTACCGACTTCGCAGGAAAGGTGTCCATGTCCGCACATGAGCCGCAGTCTCACCCCGATGTTGACCCCGCCGCCACGCCGGCCGACCGCTACAAGGTCGCCCCCTACAGCGAGCCGCCCAAGATCGGCTGGGAGATCAGCCCGAACCCCGTCAAGCGGGGTCTGACCTACCTCGGCCTGCACGACTTCCGTCACTTCATGATCGCGGTCGTCAGTGCAACGCTGGCCGTCATCGTGACGCTCGGTGTCCAGGCGATCTTCGGCAACAACGACAAGTCGACCGACACCGGCATCAGCGGCCAGGTCAACTACGGAGACGTCGGCCCCGACATCTTCCCTCCGATCGAGCCGAACCCGGCCCTTCCCCCGACCGCTCTGGTCAACGTCTACGTCAGCCCCGAGATCTACAAGAAGCTCCCGACCGACCTCAAGACCAACCCGTTCTGTCGGGCCGCCGGCAACAGCGAGCCCTGCTACACCGAGCAGCACATCTTCGAGTTCGAGAAGCTGCTGGACAAGCGGCAGATCAGCTACCTCTACCGAGTGGTCGGCGCCTCCCCGGAGTACGACGAGTGGTCGTTCATCGAGGTCACCGACTGGAAGAGCCTGAAGGCCCTGCCGGGTGACATCTCGGCGGACTACGGCCCCAACTCCACCCTGGAGCAGGTCAAGATCTACCTGAAGTAAGCCGTGTGGTGGAAGCGCCCGGGCCCCTCACCTCCCGCCAATCGGCGGCGATGGAGAGGGTGCCCGGGCACTTTCGCTTTTATGGGGTTTTATTTACGGTTTTTCTTACGGTTTTGACGCTGCGCTTTTTTCTTTTTACGGGCGTCATTTTTAACTTTGCCGGTTTCACTAGCCGACTTTGCTTTTTTGGCTTTAAAGTCTTTGTCACGGTTTTCTTCACCGCCAGTAATCTCGTTAACGCCACGTTCGACCGAGTTCTCAGCGAGGCGGGTAAGCTCAGTGTCGTGTTCTTCGTCTTCCTTAGCAACAACATCATGCCTATGGACATGCATGACAGCGCGGATTACTTCGTCGCGGAGCGTTGCCTGAAGGCCGTTAAACAGGTGTTGTGACTCGCTGCGGTATTCTACGAGTGGGTCACGCTGACCAACACTGCGCCAGTGGATTCCTTCGCGAAGGTGCTGCATGTTTTCGAGGTGCTGCATCCAAAGTGTATCAAGCACCTGCAAGTAGACTTCACGCTCAACTTTACGCATAACGTCTTCGCCGAGTTCTTTCTCTTTGGACTTGTACAGTTTTGCGACCTCTTTTTCAGCGAGTTCGCGGCGCAGCTTGTCTTTCTTTTCTTCGCCGATTGCGGCGATCTTTTTGCCGTCCATCGGGAAGACGACCTCAAATTCATCTGCAAACTTAGGGTTATTCTTTGCCGGAACAACAGTCAACTCCTGAATCTTTTCGTCGATCAGACGCTGGATTTCAGGCTTGATGTCATCACCCTCAAGAATCTTGCGGCGCATAACATATACGACGCGGCGATGTCGGTTGATCACGTTATCGTACTGGACGACGTTTTTACGGGTGTCAAAGTTATACCCCTCAACACGTTTTTGTGCGGCCTCGAGGGTCTTTGAAACGGCCTTGTTTTGGATAGGCTGATCTTCGTCAACACCCAGGCGTTCCATAAGCCCAGCAATGCGCTCACCCTGGAAGATACGCATCAGGTCGTCTTCAGTCGAAACGTAAAACTGTGTCTCACCCGGGTCACCCTGGCGTCCGCCACGTCCACGCAGCTGGTTGTCGATACGACGGGATTCGTGACGCTCCGATCCAATCACGACCAAGCCGCCAAGTTCCTTAACACCTTCGCCGAGCACAATGTCGGTACCACGACCTGCAATGTTAGTAGCGAGCGTAATCGCACCTTTTTCGCCGGCTTTTGCGATAATCGCAGCTTCTCGCTCATTGTTTTTGGCGTTCAAGATTTCGTATTTGATTTTCTCTTTATCAAGCCACGCGGCGATCATCTCGTTTTTGGCGATCGATGCTGATCCTACGAGTACTGGACGGCCTTCGGCGTGATACTTTTTAATCGCGTCGGCGACAGCCTTTAGCTTGCCCTTCTCTGTTTTGAAGATCAGGTCTTCGTGGTCAATACGAGAAATCGGACGGTTCGATGGAATCTGGATGACATCCAGGCTGTAGATTTGCTGGAATTCCTCAGCCTCAGTAAATGCCGTACCGGTCATACCTGAAAGCTTGTTATACAGACGGAAGTAATTCTGAAACGAAACAGTCGCAAGCGTCATGCTCTCCTGCAAGACAGCTACGTTTTCTTTAGCCTCGATTGCTTGGTGAAGACCTTCGTTATAGCGGCGGCCCTGCATCAAACGGCCGGTGTGCTCATCAACGATGATCACTTCACCGCTTCCGGTTACCACATAATCTTTATCGCGTTTGAACAATGTTTGTGCGCGAAGTGCCTGGTCCATATGATAGACAGAACGGACATATTCTGGCGTGTATAAGTTTTTTACTCCGAGCATTTTTTGCACTTTTTCAACACCCTGGTCGGTCAGTGCGACGCTGCGGCGTTTTTCGTCCAGTACATAATCGTCCGGAACAAGCTTTGCGGCAACTTTGGCAAATTGGTAATAGCTATCGGGGTTTTCAGCTGCCGGCGCGCTGATAATAAGCGGTGTACGGGCTTCGTCAATAAGAATCGAGTCCACCTCGTCCACGATAGCGAAGTTCAGTTCGCGCTGGCGAAGCAACTCGACCTCATTAACCATGTTGTCGCGCAGGTAGTCAAACCCGAACTCATTGTTTGTTCCATAGGTAATATCGGCGGCGTAGGCTTCTTTACGAGTGACCGGACGGAGCTTGCGCATCCGCGGGTCATCGTGTGCTTCGTTGTCGTAGTTTTTGTCGTAGACGAATGAGGCATCATTAACGATAATACCAGTGGTTAGACCAAGGAAATCATAGACCTCGCCCATCCAACCGGCGTCACGCTGTGCCAGGTAGTCGTTTACGGTAACCACGTGTACGCCCTTGCCTTCAAGTGCGTTAAGGTAGGTTGGCAGAGTTGCCACCAGCGTCTTACCTTCACCGGTTTTCATCTCGGCAACGTTGCCTTCGTGAAGCGCCATACCACCGATTAACTGTACATCGAAGTGACGCATGCCAAGCACGCGATCGCTGGCTTCGCGAACGAGTGCAAACGCGTCAGGCAGGATATCATCGAGTGTTTCTTTACCCGCAAGACGCTCCTTAAGTACAGCCGTCTGCTTTTTCAGCTCGGTCTTTGTCATCGCCTTGTATTTATCGCCAAGATCGTTAATGACCCCGACCTTCTTTTGAAGACGCTTTAAAATCCGCGCCTGCGGATCACCAAACACCTTTGTTAATGCTGATTGTCGGCTAACCATAACCCTTGAAACCCTCCGGTAATCTGAAACTTCTGTCGAATAACTACTACATATTATACGCCGTTTCTCC
>DASUVJ010000009.1:0-6023 GCA_036378995.1 Saccharimonadales bacterium (SeqCode) | reverse complement strand
CTGTTCACGGATACTCCCGGGCCGCTGGCTGGGTTTACGACGACGAAAGGAACGTCGTCTCCGCCCGCGGCATCAATACTGGGCCATAATGCCGTGAGGGTCGGATACTCGTAGACGGGAAGGGCGATAGACTGTGTCGAGGTTGCGGCAAAGACACTCGCAGGAGAAATGACAGTAAGGCAAAGAACTGCGATGGATAATCCCGCTGCTTTGATAGTCTTTTTTAGTTTATGTGTTAGTTTCACCTCGTAGCCCCACTACTGTTTATGAGCTAAGTATAAGCAGTTTCTACAACAAAAACAAGCACTACCGAGGACGCTTGATTGCTACTTCTCGAGCGAGATTAGCAAAACGGTCATCGATGACAGTCGGTGTGAATTCGCCGTACTTATTGCGAACAGCCTGCTCGATCAGAAAATCTGAAATTGCTGGATTTTTAGGGAGGAGCGAACCGTGCATATAGGTGGCAATAACGTTTTTAAAACGAGCGCCTTCAGTATCATCCTGGCCATTATTGCCGGCGCCTTTTATGACTTTGCCAAGCGACTCGACGTCTTTGCCTAAATAGGTTTGACCGCTGTGATTCTCGTAACCGATAATGTCACCGAACTCGCTGCTTGTCGTAACGATATTGCCGATGAGTCGCTCGGGTCCTGCATGGGTCTCGATGTCGAGCAGGCCGATGCCTTCAATGACATGACCGTCCTGTGTTTTAAAGAACTTCCCGAAGAGCTGATATAGTCCGCAAATCATGAGCATTGGCGTATTGCCGTCCGCCATCTTGCGCAGTGTCGGGCCGATTTTTAAGAGGTCGATTTGAATGCTGTCTTGTCCAGAATCTTGCCCGCCGCCGCCAACGATAATATCGGCTTCTTCCGGAAAAACGTCGCCTTGATTATACTCCAGCAGTTTTACTTTATAGCCGTGCCATTCTAAGCGGCGCTTTAGGGTCAGGACATTTCCCCAGTCTCCGTAAATATTCATGTCACGAGGATAAAGTTGCAGTAGGGTAATTTCGCGTTCGTTCATGAGATAACCTCCACATCGGTCAATTTGCCAAGCTCGCGGCGTAGCGCCAGCATGGCAGTATAGGTACAATAAATACGCTTTGGCTGGTCGGGGTTTGAGGATATAAAGTGCTGCAAGGCGGTCGCCAAGTCCGGCTCGACGTTAGCGATGGTGATTTCATCATATTGTAGTCGAAGCGCCATATCGTAAGCACGCACACCGGAGACTTCCGATACGCCCTCTTCGCGGAGACTGTCGAACTCTACGTCCCACAGCCATGACATGTCGCGGCCATCCGCGTAGTTGTCATTGATGGCGATCATGGTCGGGGTGTCTTCTGGGTCAAACGACGAAAGACTTAGGCGGAACCCACTCGGATTTTTTACTAATACGAGTTCAAGTGGCTGCCCGCCGATAGTAATGGACTCGCCGCGTCCGAAGGCGGGGGTGACGTTACTAAGAGCATCGAGTAGTTTTTCCTCGTCGATTTTATCGCCTAATACGGCCCGTGTGAGTGCAAGTGCGGCAGCCGCGTTGTATATGTTATAAACACCCTGGAGCTTCAGGGCGACGGAGACGGTTTTTTTACCAAGCGTAAACTGCGCGTCCTGATCGTGCAGTTCGCGTAAAACAACATCGGCGTCAATTTGCTGAGTCGCTTCGGATGCTTTGCCTGCTCGCATGTCATCATCGCTTGGAAAGAGCTTTGTGAGGCTAGGGGCAAGACCAAAGTAGGAAACCTTTTGATTCTTTAGTATGCGGGCGATTTTTGAAACGCGCGGATCTTCACGGTTTAAAACAACACCAGTTGTAGTGCGAGTGGCGATCGTTGCGAGCATTTTAGCTGTCGTGTCGATCTCTCCAAATCTGTCGAGCTGGTCGCGCATGACATTTAACAGCAGGCTATAGCGCGGTGCGACAGCTTTTACAAAGTGAACGGCGTGTGCCTCATCGAGCTCTAAGACGGCGATATCAGCCTCGAGATTACCTTTGTTGTCTACTTCGCCTAAGAGTGCTGCGGCGACACCGCGAATAAAATTACTCCCCGTGCGGTTAGTAAAGACGCGAAGACCCTGGCTTTCGAGGAGTTCAACGACCATCTTCGTCGTAGTTGTCTTGCCGTTGGTGCCGCTGACGATAACGACCCCCTGAGGGAGTTGTGCGAGTGTGCGGCGAACGAAATCAGGATCAATTTTTTCAACAAACAGGCCGGGAAGTGCCGAGCCGCCGCCTCTCATCTGGGCGATTCGCCTGACGGCCTTGCCGAGCAGTGTAACGTAGGGTTTTGCCATGTGTCTATTATAGCGTAACTCTCCCTTGTAGGTTACAATAAGATTATGTTTATAGCAGGAATGCTTTCTTGGTGGTATGGACAGGGGTGGCGCCAGCGCTTTTCACGCCTGGGTGAAAAACTTGCCTCGACCATGGATTATTTTTCGATTGATCTCCTGCTGCGCACATTCTTTTCGCCGTTTCGCCAGATTTCTGCCGGTAAAGTACGCGGTCCGCTCGGCGTCCAGATGCGGGCGTTCTTCGACAGGCTGATTTCGCGCGTCATTGGCGCGATGATTCGTTTTGTCATGATTATTATCGGGTCTCTTGCAATTGCTATACATGCGGTAATCGGATTGCTAGGTGTCGTCTTATGGGCTTTGATCCCGGTCGCGCCGATCATTGGCATCGTATTATTCATGATGGGATGGGTGCCGTGGAATCTCTAGAAATCCGCTACGACAGCGCACGCTCTAAAAAGGCACGGATCGGACGAATGCTCGGTGGCGTTTGGGGTAGGCTGCTGTTTCTTGCTGCTGTCTTGTTGTTTCTTGCAGGAGGGGGCTTACTGGTAATCGAGCAGCCTATTGGCTGGTTATTGGTAGGAATTGCAGCAATCCCGTTCATGTTGAGCACTTGGCAAAAACACGAATTGGCGCATCTGCCTACTCCTAAAAATCCTCGTACTATCGACGATATTTTATCTGGCGATGTTCTCGGTATGCTGCCACGCAACCCGTCACCGCGAGACATTGCTACGGCAGTCGGCGCGATTCAGAGTGGTCAGTTCTTTGGTGGACGCTTCGGAATTGGGGCTCGGTTTTTGCAGGATATCGCCGCGGAAACACCTGATCGAACGGCAGATGTCCTGCGCGAGGCTCTTGCAATCCGCGAAGAAACGGGCATGGAACACGTATCCGCTAGTATTCTTGCAGTTGCGCTTGTTAAGGCGTTTCCGAGCCACGAAGGTTTGCTTGCGCATCTTCATCTAGACGACACTGATTTAATAAAGGGTGTTCGCTGGCATCAACATATTCGCGAGCTCATTGCTTCTCATGGCAAGCCGAAGCGAACGGGCGGTATCGCACGCGACTGGTCGTTTGGATACATTCCGCTCCTTACGCGCTTTGGCCAAAATATTAGCGATCAGATTGCGAGGGGCGGTTTGCTTTCGGTTGACCTTGAGGCGCATTCCCAGGCACTCGATCAATTGATTTCCACGTTTGGTAATGCCGGTCGCCAGAACGCGGTGCTTGTTGGGCCTGCCGGGGTTGGTAAAACGACTATTGTCCATGCTTTTGCAGAGAAGCTTCTGGATGCAAAAAGCAAACTTCCAGAGGAGCTAAAATTCAGGCAGGTGTTCATTCTCGACTCCTCAGCGCTTATTGCTGCCGCACCTGGCCGCGGTGAACTTGAGAACCTGGTCATGCAGGTGCTGGGCGAAGCGTATAGCGCGAAGAATATTATTATTTGTCTTGATAATGCACAGCTTTTCTTTGAAGAGGGTATTGGCTCGGTTGATCTGACAAACGTTCTTTTGCCTATTCTTGAGGCGGGCCGGTTGCGCATTATCCTAACGATGGACGAACAGCGCTACCTGCAGATTGGCCAGCGTAACCCGGCACTCATTAACTCGCTGAATCGTATCAGCATTGCTCCTGCTACAAAAGACGAGACGTTACTGGTGATGCAGGATCAACTGATCATTACTGAATTTCAGCGCAAAGTTACTTACATGTACCAGGCGCTTGAGGAAGCGTATCGCCTGAGTGAGCGTTACGTTCATGATCTTGCCATGCCGGGAAGGGCGATTAAGTTGCTCGAGTCGGCTGCGGGGTATGCCGAAAATGGTCTGGTAACAATTAACTCCGTGCAAAAAGCCATCGAACAAACGATGGACGTAAAAGTCGGTGTTGCAAGCGGTGAAGATGAGCGTGAAAAGCTGCTGAACCTCGAGGATCTCATTCATAAACGCATGATCAACCAGACTCGTGCGGTTGGCGTGGTGAGCGACGCACTTAGACGAGCCCGGGCTGGTGTGCGCAACCAAAACCGTCCGATTGGTACGTTCTTATTCTTAGGTCCGACCGGTGTTGGTAAGACGGAGCTTGCTAAGGCGCTCGGCGACGTTTACTTTGGCGGCGAGAACAGATTGATCCGCCTGGATCTTAACGAATATGTTCGAAGTGAGGACGTGGCGCGACTTATTGCAGACGGTGCCGATGATCCGACCAGCCTAACCGCACAGGCTATGAAGCAGCCGTTTAGCGTGGTGCTTCTTGACGAGATCGAGAAGGCGCATCCGAATGTGCTGACGACATTGCTGCAGCTACTTGATGAGGGTATTCTGCGCGATATTAAAAACAGGGAAGTTAGCTTCCGGGATGCGATTATTATTGCAACCTCAAACGCCGGTGCTGATCGTATTCGCGAATATATCGAGCGGGGCTACCAGTTGGAGCAATTTGAAAAGCAGTTTATCGATGAGCTCATTAACAGCAACCAGTTCCGACCAGAATTCCTGAACCGTTTCGATGAGATCGTGACGTTCCGCCCACTATCAAAAGATGAACTTGTCCAGGTGATCGACCTGATCTTGGCCGGTATTAATAAAACTTTGGCGTTGCAAAAAATCAGCGTTTCTGTGGCGCAGGATGCCAAGCTCTTTTTGGTAGATAAAGGCTATGATCCGCGACTTGGTGCGCGTCCAATGCGCCGCGTTGTGCAGCGCGCCGTCGAGAATACTGTAGCTAAGCAGATGCTATCGGGTGCGGCAGTGCCGGGCAGTACCATAGAAATCAGCCTCGCGCAGGTCCAGCAAATCTTGGGCACCGAGCACGAGGCTAATCAGATCGTAGCTGGTGAGCAGCCGGCTGCTATAGCACCTGATAATCAGCCACGCTGATAGTGCCTACGCTTTGGTATTTATCGCTCGGCGTTTCGTCGAGCGCACCGGTGATTTTATAGCGCTTGTCGCTGCCGGCGGCCATGCTAAGTTCGCCGCCCGTTTCATTTGTCGTTAATCCGTAGTATGTTCCGTCGTCAGTCTGAAATCCGATGGCGCACTCAAGTGTGTGAGGGCCGTCCATATCTTTATGTGGCAAACATACAACCTTGCCTTCAAATGTTTGGTTCGCGGCTGGCTGGTCGACTTTTTTAGTAAAGCCCGTTCCATTCGACAGAACGCATCGCTCGGGGTACGAATCCTGAATAGGGTAGCCTGCGGCCGCGCATTCTTCGTAGGTGTTGATATTTTGATTTTTACCTTGCGAGAGGCCGATTGCATAGCCGGCCCATGCGGCAAGAGAGATTACGATTACGACTACGATGACCACTGTGACCTTGAGTTTCGTAAATAGTTTCATAAGGTCAGTATAGCACCAATAATTATCATCCACGCGAAGAACATAGCGCGTGCCCTTCCGCCGTTTTGTGCGCGCATTGGGGCCTTCTGCCGGATTTCTTTAGGGTAAAGCAAAGTACTGTGTATGATAAGCAGAATTAATGTGACGATGCTAATAAAAGCCTTCTGCCATATAAGATAGCTTATTATTGCAATGGCGAAATAACTCGCCGAAGTCAGGCCAAGGATAAGATGGTGTGTCTTTTTGGCGCCGTGCCTCACGAGGAATGTTCGTTTGCCGAACTTCTTATCGCCCTTTTGATCCTTGAAATCTTTAAGCAGGACAATCCCAGTTGTAAAAATGAAAGATGCGACTATGATGGCAAAATACTCTGCTGAT
>DASUVJ010000008.1:0-4240 GCA_036378995.1 Saccharimonadales bacterium (SeqCode) | reverse complement strand
GCCGACAATAATCAGCAGAAACACTATAAATCCGTCCATTTTATTCCTCCGTTAGTTCTGTCTCTATTTTGGGCTGAAAGGCCGCTGAAATCAAGGCTTCGATGAGCGCCGGATACATCAGTCCATCGTGGCGCCACAGCTTTGGATACATACTGATGTTCGTAAATCCTGGCAATGTGTTTACTTCGTTGAGATAGAGCTTGTTATTCTCGTCCAAGAAGAAGTCGACGCGTGCTAACCCGCGGCAACCAAGAATCTCATAAATATCACAAGCCATTTTTTGGATCATGGTCATTGTCTGTTCATCGATATTTGCCGGAATTGCAACTGAAGAAGTGCTGGTTGATGAATATTTATCTTCGTAACTATAGAAGTCTTCCCCAGGCAGAATCTCGCCTACAACACTGGCTTTATGATGCGGCGGATTGCCAAGCACGGCGACCTCAAGCTCCCGCGCCGTAATTGCCTGCTCGATAAGAGCGACATCGTCATGCTCATGAGCAAGTTCGAGTGCTGCGACGAGTTCGTCATCGCTATAGACTTTACTTACCCCTACCGAGCTACCGGCGCGAGATGGCTTAACAAAGAGAGGGCTGCCAAGCTGAACATTCAAGTGGTTAAAGTCAGGCATTGGCGCGCCTTTTCGGTGCGATTCATATGGAACCACTGGAATATGGCGCGTGATGAGAATCTCTTTGGTTGCGAGCTTATCCATACAAATTGCGCTCGCCGTCATGTCGCATCCTACGACCGGAATATGAAGCAGTTGCCCCAGCCCCTGCACACTACCGTCTTCACCATTTTTTCCGTGCAGAATCGGCAGAATAACATCGGGAGTAATAACCCGGCTGCTCGGAATAGTAATAAATCCATTAGATCCAAGTACGGGTGCGAGTTGCAAAGCGCCGTGAGTCGAAACCTCCTCTTCAAAACGCTCAAGCAGCCACCACTTGCCGTGGCGGTCAATATACCCGAGGATTACATCAAATTTTGCGTTGTCGATTGCCGCGTAGACATTGCGAGCAGAAGAAACCGATACATCGTGTTCAGAAGATTCACCGCCGAAAAGTAGTAATACAGATTGCCGTGACATATATAGCCTACTGGTTAGTATAGCGTTAAATCTTCCCGGAGTAAATCAATGACTAGAAATCCTGGCTGACAACGAGAACGCATTCCGTTACGCCATACTCGCTTTTTGTATAGTCTGGTGAGGCACCGCCCGAGGGCGTTAATGAATCGCTGCCGCCACTGCGGTAAACGAGCGGCGAGAACTTACACTTCTGATTTTGCCCTTCTAAAGAGTACTCGAGGACGAGCATGTCTTTGCTGTCTACCCATGCACTACCAACATACGGCCCGGTTACGATGTCGCCGTCCGTCGCGGTTGATTTTGGATATCCGGCCATATTAGGCACGTCCGAATAGGTCGTGAGCAAGGTCTCGAACGGAGCGTTCGTCGAAACGTACGGCGAATTACTGTAGTACGCACAGTCTCCCTTGCCATCGCCATTTATGTCCTTGTATCCCGTGCCGATACATGCACGCCACCAGCCGCCCGATAGATTTAGCGTAGCGCGCAGCTCTGTCGCTGTCTTTTTAGTAAGCGCCACGTCAACGATTTCGCGCATCTGCTCTACGGCAGCGAGGCGCGCCGCGTTTCGCCCTCGCTCCTGGGCGCCGTTATATGCCACGACACCAATTGACGCCAAGATGCCGATGACAACTATCACCGTAATAAGCTCTACAATCGTAAAGCCGGATTGAGATAATTTGTTTTTCAAAACGCTCATGATTACTTATCATTTTAGCACGTCGTATAATAAGAATATGCAGCGTATCCCCCTGGCCGAACGCATGCGGCCAAAAACACTCGACGAAGTCATCGGGCAGTCACACCTCTTAACCGAAGGTGAGGCTTTAAGGCGTATCGCTAAAGGTAAAGAGCCGTTTAGTTTGATTTTATGGGGACCTCCGGGCAGTGGCAAAACAACACTTGCGCGCATTATCGCTACGGAGGTAGATGCGGAATTTATTGAGCTCTCCGCCGTAACGAGCGGCAAAAAGGACGTCGAACGTGTTATTGAGCACGCTCGTCAAAACTGGAACCTTAATATTCGCACCATCTTATTCGTCGATGAAATTCACCGTTTTAATAAAGCCCAGCAAGATGCGTTTTTGCCACATGTCGAATCCGGCCTTATTACACTGATCGGCGCCACGACCGAAAACCCGAGTTTTGAAGTAATCAGCCCGCTACTTTCAAGAAGTCGCGTATTGGTGTTACATCCGCATTCAAAAGATGAAATCATTGCTATTTTAAAACGTGCCCTAAAAAGCGAAAAGGCAACAAAAAAAGTTACGCCAAAGGCGCTTGATTACCTCGCTGAACTATCTGGCGGCGATGCACGCGTAGCATTGGGCAATCTTGAGCTCGCACTTACAATGAGCGACAAGGTAACACCTGAAACAGTTAAGGCCGCGGCAGGCAAACGTGTTCCGGGATACGACAAAAACGGAGAAATGCACTACAACGTCATCTCGGCGTTCATTAAAAGCATGCGCGGCGGAGATGCTGATGCAACGCTTTATTATCTGGCCCGCATGATCGATGCCGGCGAAGATCCGAAATTCATCGCAAGACGTATGATAATCTTCGCCTCTGAAGATATTGGCCTTGCAGGTAATGGCGCGCTTGGCCTGGCGCTTAATGCATTTCAGGCGGTTGAGCGAATCGGCATGCCAGAGAGTAATTACATTTTGTTCCATGTTGCGACGGCGCTCGCTAAAAGCAAAAAGTCACGCCAAACTACTGACGCCATGTATCAGGCACAAAAATTAGCCCGTGACTTCCCCGATGCGCCCGTCCCTCTACACCTGCGAAATGCACCGACGAAACTTATGAAAGATCTCGGTTACACTAGCGGCTACGAATGGAAAGCCGGCTTTGAACATGACAAAGGATTTTTACCGGAACAGCTTAAAGGAAAGAAAGTCCTTTAAAGTTCGGATAAATTTGGCAGCATACCTCGGACTTTTCGCATCTTGTGCTTAATAAAGCGGCCGGGACCAATCTGCGGCGTTACGGCCGGTGAGATCAAACTACGATAAGCACGCTCATATGCGTCGATCATTTGCTTGGTCGAGAAGTTCTCTTCAACGTGCCTTCGGCAATCCGCACGACTGATTTGGTCGAGCTTACCGACAGCCTCTACCATTTCAGCGATACTATGAACAACAAATCCTGTTTTGCCGTTTTTAATGATCTCTGGCGCGGCTCCGCGGTGAAGTGAAATAACCGGCGTACCACAAGCCATTGCCTCGACGGTCGTGAGACCGAATGGCTCCTCCCATTGGATCGGCGTCAGCACCGCCTTTGCTTTTTGGTAGTAAGTCGGTAGAAGATCCTGGTCCATGCGCCCAAGATATAAGATTCGCTCGTTAAGCTCGGGACGAATGTACTGATCAAAGTATCCTTGGCTACCGTGAGCCACCGGACCAATAATGAGCAATCGGTGGTTTGATTCTTTAGCGATCTGAATCGCTTCTTTTACACCCTTATCTGGCGTAATACGGCCGGTAAATAACAGGTAATCCTCGTGCTCCTCGGAGAACGTAAAGAGGTCGACATTCGTACCGTTATAAACCGTATCCAGGTACGGAAGATCGGGCGCGTCTCGTCGCTGGTTATTCGAAATGGAAATATATTTTTGATTCGGCGTATTGTAAAGCTCAAAGATTTCTCGGTACCAAGGGTAGATTGGGTCGTGAAGCGTATAAACAGTCGGCACCTTGCGAGTGCGGGCAGCCATCGACAGCGCAGACTCTGGATGGTGAAAGTGAAGCAGGTCGAATTCACCCTTGCTTGCACGATCAAACATCTCGCTTGCCATGTAGCGATCCCATAAACCATGCACATCGTGTGACAGATGCTCGGTGTTATCCAAAAGGGCCGTGAACTCGGCTTGATTTTTAGCCAGTGGGCGAAGGTTCATGGTTTCGACGGTCACGTTTTGACCATGCACCTCTGTTCCTAAGGGAGAAAATAATGTTACCTGATGGCCACGTTCACCTAAACCTTTTGCGATTGCTACAGCTAGGTCAATGGGCGCATATATCATATCGCTTGGGCGCGGCATCGGGATGAAAGCCCGCACCATCATAGCGATTTTCATCGGCTTTTCCATATGTGTACTTTATATTATAGCACACATCACATGTGCAAGTATTTTATTTCTCG
>DASUVJ010000007.1:0-3631 GCA_036378995.1 Saccharimonadales bacterium (SeqCode) | reverse complement strand
AGAAGTCCACTACGATGCATCGCAACTAACTGTGTAATGATTGCTATTCGGCCGTCTGTGCTACCTGTCGGAGATGAGTCATGATTGAATGCCGTCATACCTAAGGTCGTAGATTTCGTAGTTGCCATTTAGTCCCTGTATTCGTTATTGAAAATAGTATTTGCAATTATTCCGTAATCCCAGTCTTTGATAGGGATGATTTCCGTCTTTATCGAATGCTTATATTTATCTGCTAGTTTAAGAAAATTCTCCTGCCATTCCATACTTTCCTTTACGATGCCATCCGCTCCACCTTTCTTATCTACGTAGTCCGCCCACTGCTTATTTCTATGCGTAAGTGTTCTGCTAATGTGCTCTTTAAGTTTCTCCTCCGAAAGAACGAGGAGATATTGTCGTATATTCATCTTACTAAGTTTACCTAGTTGACGCTCAATGTCAGTCGTGGAGTAATCTCCTACTTTATCCGATTGTGTCGCTAGAAATGTGAATAGAAATCGCTCTATCGTAACGAAGGTATCCGCACCCGATGGCCGCTTAGCAAACTTAGACCTACCAAGCATGGACTGATAGACATTCAAACTGCGGATTATTCTCTCCGTATGCCGTTTAACTTGTTCCGTGGTGAGGTTATGTGCCTCGAACTCATGCTCTAACATACGCTGAGTATAGTGCTCGCTGATAAAAAGCTTCGTTGAAGCCGGGTACTCTTCAAGTATTCTTTTCTGAATTAGATTCAAGATCATACTTTTACCTGATGCGGATATACCCTCTAGAACTATCCCTCTCATGCATCCTCCTTCGGTAAAATTCTTTGAATAATTGTTTGCGTACCTACTGTATACTACCATTATCAAAAAGTTTCAAAAAATGAATACACTTCGCACATATTAGTAACAGATCTATTGAGTTTTATCTATACCTCCATTCCATATACTGGCAAATGAACACACCTCGATGCTCCTACAAACATAGTGTTAAGATTAAAAAGGATAAACATTAAAAGAAAGGTAAAAAATGGCCAAATATATCGATGGGTTTGTACTAGTCGTGCCTAGGGGTAAAGAGGCAGAATACGAGAAAATGGCGACTGAGGGTCGTGATTCTTGGATGAGGCACGGCGCGCTTCAGTACTTTGAGTGCCGCGGCGATGACCTTAAGCAGCAGGAGATGGGCGACATGAAGTCCCAAGCATTTCAGGAGATGGCTGGCGCTTCTGCAGACGAAAACGTCTGGCTCTCTTTTATTGTATTTGAATCTAAAGAACACCGCGACGAAGTAAACAAGAAAGTCATGGAAGAGATGGACGCAAGCTACAGTGACCAGGTTGACTTTGAAATGCCAAACGATATGACAAGAATGGCATATGGTGGATTTGCAGTAGCAGTCGAAGGTTAATCCTCGACTCGATTACCGAAAGACCCTCAAAAAATGAGGGTCTTTTGTTATTTTATTGATTTTATATCAATCAGGCTTGATACTGTTAGTAACCATGACAGTACACACCTTAAAGCTAGCAGATGTTCCCTTTCGGGCAATTGCTGGCGGTAAAAAAGTAATTGAATCACGCCTTTACGACGAGAAACGACAGGCCATTCGATTGGGCGACGAAATCCAATTTATCAACCGTGAGAAATCCGAAGAAACCGTTACAGGAGAAGTAATCGGCTTGCTCCGTTACCAAACGTTCCGCGAATTGTTCGAACATAACGATCCTTCAAAATTCGATGGCCCGTCGGTCGACTGGCTGCTCAACCAGATCAGCGAGTTTTATTCCGAAGAAAATCAGCAAGAAGACGGCGTAGTTGGTATTGAATTTAAACTAAAATAAAGCGCATAATCAATTCATGACGAGACAAAAACACTCCGCTAAAAAAGTGCACGAAAAACCAAAGAAAGAGTTCTTTGATTATATCGTTTACTTCTTTACAATCGCGACGCCGCTGTTTGAGTTGCCTCAGGCCTACGCCATTTACGTAAACAAAAGTGCTGAGGATGTCTCGCTACTCACCTGGGGATTCTTTTTACTCGACAACTTCGTTTGGATCATTTATGCGATTAAACGACGTGTGATTCCCCTGCTCATTACGACGCTCCTCTACTTACTTGTAGAGATAGCGATCGTCATCGGTATCATTTTGTACGCTCACTAAGCCTTAAGAATGTTTGGCACCGCATCTTCAAACCTGACAATCGGAAGATTATAGACCATGTCATCCCGAGTCTCGCCAGTGTTTGGATACTGCGCACGATAGGCCGTCATAATGTCACCGAAAGCCGCGTCGCTCCAGTCAAAATTAAGTTTTTTAGCCACTTCTTTTACCGCTTCTTCGCTTGGTCCTTCAATCTCGACATACGGATCAATCCAGGGCCATTCATCAATAACGACTTCAACATCACCCAGTTCCCAGATTTCTCGGCGGGCTTCTTGGCTGCTTTTTGGCTTGACACCTAGTGCCTGAAGAAACGTCACTGCAGCATCGTAATCGCTGACGGAAAACTCAATTTCCTTAGCACCGGTAATCGATTGCTCATCGTACTGCTTGTATGTCATGGCAATCCGATGACCTTCGTCTCTTACGCGCACAAACGCATTTTTAGGCTGGAGCTCTTCATTATCTAAGACGACTCGGCGCATGAGCATCATTGGCTGCTTGCACGTAGCGCCGGCTTTTTCAAGCCGTGAACGGATATCATCTGGGTCTACCTGGAGAAACTTTGCTTCGATTTCGGTCTGCATAGTTCAAGTATACTACGCAAAAGAAATACCCCCATCAGACGATGAGGGTATTTCCTTGGTGGCTCCTCCCAGACTCGAACTGGGGACACAAGGCTCTTCAGGCCTCTGCTCTACCAACTGAGCTAAAGAGCCAGGTAGTGCAACTCTGTATATTCTACTAGAGTTACACTATTTTCTCAAGGGGCTACTTGTGAATAATCTTGCTAACGGCATCTGTTAGGTCGGCCGGTAAAACAAACAGTGTCTTTTGGCTTGGTTCAACGGAGATCTTCTCGAGCGTCTGGAGTGTGCGGATGTTAATACCGCCAGGGATCTTCGTAAGTGTCGCTGCGGCTTCGGCAACAGCCTGGGCAGCCGCCTTTTCACCCTCCGCACTAATGATGACTGCACGGCGCTCACGCTCGGCTTCGGCCTGTTTTGCCATGGCGCGCTTCATGTCCTGCGGAAGTTCAATGTTTTGGATCTTTACGTTCTCGACATCGATCCCCCATTTGTCGGTCTCTGCGTCAACGATTTCCTTGATCTTTTGGCTGATCTCTTCGCGCTTCGAAAGCAGCTCATCGAGGTCGGCATTACCCGTTACATCGCGCAGCGCAGCCTGGGCAAATTGGCTTGTTGCGTAAACATAATTGGTTGTTTCAAGCACTGCACGGCTCGCCTCAATGACACGTAGATACACAACTGCATCAACATTGACCGTCACGTTATCTTTTGTGATGATTTCCTGCTTTGGCACATCGATAGGCGTCGAACGGACATCTACCTTAATGAGCCGCTGGAAAATAGGAATAACGATACGAAGACCCGGCTCACGAATGCCTGTGTAACGGCCAAGCGTTAAGACCACGCCGCGTTCGTACTGGTTGATAATTTTAATACCGCTAAGGATAAGTC
>DASUVJ010000006.1:0-4880 GCA_036378995.1 Saccharimonadales bacterium (SeqCode) | reverse complement strand
GAGCGTTTTGGGATGAGTGTGAAAGATTTAAAAAAGCTAAACGGCTTCAGGGATCCGGATGTTATCGTTGCCGGTCAATCAATCATTCATTTTAAGGGGAGTTTAAAGTAGTATGGTTCAAAAATCGCACGCACCAAAACGACGACGGTTCTTTGGGGTATTTTATAATTCCAAGCCACTGATTCTGCTGCTTTTGGTTCCGCTTGGCGTCGGTCTTTTTACGATCTCCTTGGTTGGCTCGGGGCTGTATTATAATGCTCTTGCCGATATCGGCAGCAAACGCCTGGAGACGCCAAACTGGCAGGAGGCGCGTGATACTATCGCGGCAGCACAGCCTTCATATCAACGAAAATTTACGTATTACAAAATAAAGGATGGCCAAACGCTGGAGGGGGTAGCCTCTCGTTTTGGCGTCCCCTCTCAGCGGCTCATTGATATGAATCCCGGGCAGATAGTCGTCGGAACGACCATTAAAATTCCTCCGCTGGAAAGCCCGTTAACAGAAACCGCGGGATCAAATGGTTTAGTGGCGCAGGCTGATGTTATCGACGATCAGGGCATGTTAAGAATAAAGCAAAAACACAACAAGCGTGCTCCGATCGTAACGACAATTCCAGAGCTCATGGGCTTTTTAGCGCCGTATGGGGCAATCGAAAAGATTGAGGATAAGACGTATAGGCTCAATAAAGCAATTTCGCTTGAAGAAGATATCCGGTTGGACATGACTCCCACGACAATAAAAAAGCTTGAGATTAATAGTCCGGCCGGTGCAAGCATATGCCTTTGTTTCGATGACTCTGCGGCGCTAATAAAAGGCGTGGAGGTAACGTCGTTTGAGCCGGCATCCAGGGCCACTGACATGTCGTATGCAGATGGCCGCAGCTTTGTTCGCATGAAGAATGGGCGCCTTGATATCATTGATAGCCGCATGCACCACCTCGGCACTTCGCTTGATTCGCGCACGGCCGGCGCTGCGGTGAGTGAAGGTGGAATGTACGGTGTTTCGTGGCGTATAAGCGCCGGCGCACTGGGACGCGAGACAACGACGGGCTGGATAGAAAATACCACTTTTGATCATAATCACTTCGGTGCTTATACACTCGGTGCTTCTGGGATGATGTGGCGCGGCAATGTATTTGCAGAGAATGATGTGTACGGCTTAGACCCTCACGACGACAGCAACAATGCACTTATCGAAAACAATGTCTTTTACCGTAATTATAAGCATGGTTTTATTATGTCGGTGCGCTGTAATTACAATGTCATTCGTGGGAATCTTTCTCTTGAAAACGCATACAACGGTTATATGCTGCACGACGCTTCGTCGTATAATCTGATGGAAAATAATGTGTCGTATGCGAATTCCGATAACTTTGTCGTGTATGATTCTCACTTTAGTACTATTCGCGGTAATGTCAGTTACGCGCCCCATGTCAGTCATATCCGAATGAACCAAAACACAAGCAACACATTTATCACCCACAACGAACTTCGCGGAGGCAAACGCGGCCTATTCTTTTATACGGGCGTTAAGAACGCCTTAGTTGAAGACAACACTATTCAAAAGACCGAGGAAGTGATGGCAACGGATAAAGCGACGAACGTTATATTTACGGGTAATACGATTGACCGTGTATCGTATGACATCGGTGCGGAAGATCGGATGATCTATGGCGCGAATATCGTGGAGCCGAGCGAAATGCCTATGCCTTCGGGCAGTGCGCTTCTAAATAGTAATGCGACGTATCGGGCGAATAAAGAGATGGGAGGCTTATGAAAAAAGAAAGAGCTACCACGGATCGCATTAAAATGACTGCGCGTCGTGTCCGGGACCGATACAAAGATATCCCAGAATTCAGACGATTAGCGACATTCGCTGCATTGTCTCTTGTTGTGCTGACGGGCGTGCTCGTTTATGACATTAATAAGAAGGATGAGACATCCGAGCCGATAGCCAGTGGCAATTCTCTTCCCGATTCGGAACCCGAGAAATCACCGCCGCCCCAACCCGATGCTAAAGAACCAATACTCCCTCCGCTTAAAGCTGTAACTGAAAATTCTCAGCCATCACGGAGTGCTGCTGTTCCTGCGGAGCGTCTTGATCTGACGAATTGGAAAATCGCCCTACCTCTCGATACTGGCCACGCCGGGTCGCCTGACGAGATTAAACAACCCGAGATTGCTTCGTTTAGTCTTGATCCGTATTTTATTGCTAACCCTGATGGTGAAGGTGTCATTTTTAGGGCGCATGCCGGTGGTGCTACGACAAAGAACTCCAAATATCCACGTAGTGAGCTGCGCGAGATGACCGATGGCGGCCGCAAAGAAGCGCGCTGGTCGAGCAAAAGCGGTGCTCATGTCATGACGGTGCGCCAGGCCATTACTCATTTGCCTGATAAAAAAGCAGAGATTGTCGCCGCACAGATACACGACGACTCCGACGATATAGTAATGGTTCGGCTTGAGCATGACCAGTTATTCGTAGAGGCTGATGGTAAAGATATTGGCATGTTAAATTCTAATTACAAACTAGGCACCCCCTACACGATTACTATTGTTGCCGAACCTGGCGGAATAAAAGTATTTTACGACGGCGAACTTAAAGTTAATTATGATAAAAGCGGCGAGGATTATTACTTTAAAGCAGGCTGCTATACACAGACCAACACCGATCGTGGTGATCGATCGGAGTCGTACGGCGAAGTTATTATTTACGATCTAAAGGTCGAACATAGCTAGCCCCCCTCTTGTGCTCTCTGTAAAATGGGTGTATAATATATTTTTACGAACATATCTTATAAGCTCAGTTCCTAGGCAATTTGCAAAAGGAGATGCATGACGTACAAAGTAAATAAAGTCGAAGGCCAACCTAGCCCTTGGACCCTTTCCACCCAGCGCCTTGAAAACAACATGGGTATTGAGGTTCGCTTTAATAGCGACGACCGTGCCACCGAAGAACTTCACGTTCATCAGGTGCGCGTTTTGGCCGATCGTGTGCTTGGCTATCTGGGTGTTAATCCGGATATGCGGGACGGTGCCAGTCTTATTATTAGTGAGTTCGGCGCGAATGCCGTAGAGCACGGTGAAGGCCTGCGTGATCTTTATTTAGTATGGAATCCTCCTGCGAAAAACGCTGCAGAGACGCTTGATATCACCGTCATTAATCCTACCGAAGTCACTGAAGAGGCTCCGGGAATGGCAAATCCTGGCGGACTTGTCGCTAAAGATCCAAATCACGAGTCTGAAGGCGGTCGTGGAATGTGGCTTGCATATGCGCTTACGGACGGTCATATTGATCAAAAGCGTACCGAAGACAAAGATCATCATCCTATTATGCGTACTCATGCCCGCTTGGGTGAATATGACGAAGCGGCGTAAAGTTTCTTTCGAATAAGCTGCTAAAAAGCTTAAGAGAGTCTATATGTTTCCATTATACTCCTTATGTCTTTATAAATGTGTGCTTAAAATCATCTGAAACATGTTAGACATATCACAGACGATCCCCCTCCTCGCTTAGTAAACTGCTACTGAGAGTACTCTGAATGCGAGAAATTAATCTGTCCGCACTATATCTTGGCGGCGGAGTAGAAAGGTGAGTTTTTATGTCAACTTCAACTATTACTATTAGTTCACGAAGAAATAATATTCAAACGGCGATCGCGTCATTTGTGGGGATGGCGCTGGCAATTCCAGTTGCGCTGTTTATTGTCTCTATGACGCAGCCGGCAAGCGCACTAAAAAACGACAGCAACAATAACAATTACGCTCTGTACGCCGAGGCCTTTACTAAGGGATTCATGGCAAATACGGCCGATGCATCGACCGGCTCATCAGCGGCGCCTGTGTCATGCGAGGCTCCAAAAGATGACGAGGAACAAAAAGATATGGGCGGTATGGGCGCGGCAGTCATGCACCACGGCGCGGCTCCTAAGCACAACGCAGACCTTGTTAAGCACATCAACAACTCTTATAACGAATACACGACGAACATTACCAACAAAGACAGCAATAATACCGTTCAATCAGTTGTAACCGTATCGCACAGCAACGGCGCGGTCGTTAGCACCGGTACTTCTACTTCCGGTGGTGTCGATAACAAGGTAGATGTTGAGAATAAGGACTCTGGCAACACGGTCAACGTTAACTCACACAACACAACTAACACTGAAACGAACGTTGATATTGAAGATTCATTTAACCACGAAGTAAACACAACCATCGACAACTCAAAGACCATCAAGGACTCATTTAATAAAGAAGTAGAACTTGATGTTGACGTAAAGATCGAAGACTCTGGTAACACTGTTTTGCCAAAACCGCAGCACTCGTAATACTTGATATAAAAATACCCCGCAGATTTGCGGGGTATTTTATTGTGTCGCAGGTTATCGGTTAAGAGAGGCGGTAAGTTTTCGCTTTGAGGCGATGTAGTGATTTACTGCGAATGTTACTGCACCTAGGGCAAGAATGCTACCAAGGACTGCTTCTGCTGGACCAGTTTTCGGCAGTTCAGCTGGAAGTTCAGTTTCAGTAACGGGGGTTTCTGGCGTTTCAGGAGTCTCAGGTACCTCTGGAGTAACAGGAGGCTTTACTGGTGGAACAGTTACCTTAACGACAGCCGGGTTACAGCCCTGCTTAGGGTTGTCTTTTACTTCACTGTCACCTGTAAAACATGCGGTGTTTTTAATAGTGCCGTTGGTCTTAGCGGTAACTTTGACCAAATATTCCTTAGTGACGGATTGGCCTGGCTTAAGAGTACCAAGGTTTTCCGTAATTGTGCGCTGTGCTGGGTTGCTTACAAGTTCAACACCTGCTGGGAGCGTGTCGGTCATTTTAATGTAAGCAAGGTCGTTCCAGTTTTTATCAGCTGGCTTAGCTGG
>DASUVJ010000005.1:0-25271 GCA_036378995.1 Saccharimonadales bacterium (SeqCode) | reverse complement strand
TCGTGGGTAGTCCACTGTCCTCCGTTCGCTCCGCCCGTCCCACCTCCTGCCGGTAGTCCTCACCTTCACCGATGCCGGCGTGCAGCACGCACTCGGCGAGCCGCTCGTGGAGCTTCTCGTCGGTCGCGCAGAAGGTCAGGGCGTAGCGCCACATCTTCGGCGTCACCTTGCGCGCCGTGAAGATGGAGTCCGCATACCACCCGTCGGGCGTCAGGACCGGGGCCCAGAACGCCCAGAAGTCGCGCGGCTCCACCCCCTGCGGTTCGTAGGTTCCGCCCACGAAGTGCATCGCCTGACCCACGATCTGCGACGTCCAGTAGCAGAAGTCGATCAGTTGCATGTCACCAGTGGCGCGAGCCCTGACGTGCGGGAACAGGTTGATCCCGGGGTCGGCCTCCAGGCTCCTCCGCCGAACAGGCGAGGGGCCGAGCTTGGAAAGCAGGTCGTCCATCGTGCACCCCCTTACAGGGATTGGCTGATATTACCTCAAGTATTTATATATATTGTAGTGTTTTTGTCAATGTATTGACAACACTGGACTACATCTTTCATAGTGACAGAATGGCCGATTTTGAATACCTTGCAACAACCAGAAACGGTTACCGCGTCTTTATGGACCCAAAACATTCCCATGCAGCGACGCATCTTGCCGATACCCCTGGTTTAAGAAGTGTAACGGAAGAGGTCATCTCTATTCTGGCGCCCATGAATGATAACCAAGTCATTACAACCGACATGGAACGCATCATAGGATATACCGATCTTGTTGAAACAACCGAGAATGATGAAATAATATATGCCAAACGTCTTAACCGCGATAACTTTACTCGCTTCGTTAAGGGACGCTCCCCCAGTACATCCAGCCTTATTACCATGGTGCTGCGTAAATTCGACGACGGCTCCTACGAGCTCTGGAGCGTATGGATTGGACCAAACGCACCAACATTTCCGGGCGGAGATCATGAAACTCCAGAAAGCTACACATTTTGGGAAAATCATGCGCTTGTATGGGGCACCCAGGAAGTACAACCTGGCACAGAAACAACCGAACGTCCTTGGTAGTCGACACTAACTCCATAGAAAAACACCCAACAAACCGTTGAGTGTTTTTCTATGGAGGGTCCAGTGGGGCTTGAACCCACGACACCCTGCTTAAAAGGCAGGTGCTCTAACCAGCTGAGCTATGGACCCATAGCCAAGTACCTATAAAAGATAGCATTTTAAGGGGTGTTTTGTCAATGTCCCTTGTGATCTTTGGGGTGCTTGGGTGTCTTTGTAACCAGCAGGTCTAGGATAGCCAGGATCAATCCAAGCGTTACGATACCCGTTCGGTTTTGTATAAAGAAGTCATAAACAGGTTTGCCAGTTTCGTCTATAACCAATGCCGAACCAAGTGGCTCGAGCAGTAAAGCGATCGCTAGCGCCGAGAATACTACCGCACCTATAATACGCTGTGGCATCGTTTTATAAGTCGGACCACCCATAAGCAGCAGTACGGCAGGCAGTAAAATAAGCCCGGCTGAAACGACGCTTTCAAGCGGCGGCTTTACCAGCTGCACACCCGTACTTGCAATAATCGGCGTCAAATCTCCTACCCATAAGCTGCTCAAAATCGCGCCCGCGGCAAGCCCAAGACCAACGACACCAAGGCGCCGCTTTGTAAAGAACATCATGGCAAATAGCAGCGCAATGACGATCAAAAAGACAATGATAAAACTCATAACGATACCTCCAGCTTGGTTTCATCAAAAGCAGCTTGCGAATCAATGATGATCGACTTGCCGTCTACAGTTCCCGCAGGAAGCTCCAAGACATACTTTGCTGCTTTTTTAGGAGTGAATTTTTCGTACGGGTAACTTTCGGGCGGCGCGTTTTTTACGATATGAACGACCTTTTTGTCGTGACTCAGCCATACGATATCGATCGGATATTTCATGTCTTTCATCCATACTGACCATTCGCCCTCATGGTCAAAAACCATCAAGAATGCCCGGTCTTCGGCCAATTTTGTAGTTCCGGAGAGACCTTGAACGCGCGCTTCTTCCGTAGTAGCGACACGTGTCTTAAAGACGCCGTCGCCTATGCGAACGGTGGCGTGCGGCTGCAGCTGCGGCCATAGCACGTAAAACGCAGCGGCGCCTACCAGCACCAGCGCGAATGTCACAAGAACCCACGTTAACGCTTCCTTGCGTTTGCTCACCCTTTAGCGCCCCCTTCTGTCATGCGCTTATTATACCAGCAGTGTGGCAAATATACGCTATGCGCCGACTTTGTCTTTTTTGTTGCGGCGTTTTGCGTTCATCTCGACGTATTCGATAATCTTACCCGCAACGTTGCGGCCGGTAACAGATTCGATACCTTCAAGACCAGGAGAAGAGTTCACCTCAAGCACAAGCGGGCCACGGTCTGATCGCATAAGGTCGACACCACAAACGGCAAGACCCATAGCACGGGCGGCGCGCAGTGCGGTTTTACGCTCTTCGTCGGTAAGTTTAACTGCGGTACCCGATCCGCCCTGGTGAATATTCGAACGGAAGTCATCATCAAGACTTTGGCGCTTCATACTGGCGACCACCTGGTTACCAACAACAAACGCACGGATGTCAGTACCAGCAGATTCTTTCACAAATTCCTGAATGAAAAAGCTGGTGTCGTTGACGTAAAAGGCCTGGATTACCGACTTTGCCGCTTTGTAAGTTTCGGCAAGTACCACGCCGTTACCCTGCGTACCAGATGCGAGCTTAATGATTACCGGCACATCGAGATGGCTCAAAAGGTCGTCGACCGCGTCCGTCTCGCGGGAGAAAATCGTCTTTGGGATACCTACTCCGGCTTTTGAAAGCAGCTGAAGCGAGCGCAGTTTGTCGCGTGAACGCGTAACAGCAATAGATTTGACCGGCGCATAGACGCCCATCATCTCGAACTGACGCAAAATAGCGGTACCGTACATGGTCATGCCAGGCATGATACGAGGAATCATGGCGTCAAAGCCAGTCAAAAGCTCCCCACGATAGCGCACAGCTGGCTGATCCTGCTGGATCTCCACGTAACACTCAGGGTACTTGATCGTCATCACATCGTGGCCGCGCTTTTTCGCCTCTTCGCGAAGACGCTTGACCGTGTAACCCGGCTGTCGGGTAAGGATTCCAATTTTCATTTAGCGTGTCTCGCTTTCCATTTCATAAATACTGTGCGCTAAAACGTCGAGCTTTTTGTAGGTATCAAACCCGGACGTCAGTTGTGGAACGGCGTTCACCTCCAGGCACGAATAGCCATACGGTGATGCGGCATCCGGAATTAAGTCAATGCCACCCATTTCTCTACCTAATATTATACAAATTTTACTTGAAAGTGTCAATAATTCTTCGGGTAGTTCGGCCGTATCCAGCCACTCGGCATTTCCACCCTGAGAGGTGTTATTCATGTGTGAATCCGCACCTTCCGCCCGGCTGCGGCGCAGTACCAAAGCGGCCTTGCCGTCAAAACAAACGACGCGCAGGTCGTGGTCGTTAGGAAGGAACGGCTGAACGATGTACGGAGTTGACGAAGCGAGAAGCTCTCTTGCCTCTTCGGCTGTATCAACAAGGTAATTGCTTTTACCGCGACTGGCAGAAATAGCTTTGACGATAAATGGCGGCTGCGGCAACTCATACTCACTCTTCAGCGAGAACTGCGTACGTGGCACCGGCAACCCTTCAAGCGCCAATTGCACCATACAGGAGAGCTTGGTGCTCGAGCGCTGATGCTTCATCTCGCTGTTCCAAAAAGTAATGCCAGCACGCTCAAGATACAGTGCCGTCGCAAAAGCGATGTCGCGGTAATACGCCTGTTTTCCGCTTTTATACCAGCCGACAGCAATGACTAGATCCGGGCGAAGATCACGCGCGATGTCCTTACCGTCAATCGATATGCGGACTTCATTCGTTACGATATCAAAAACAAGGTTTTCCCAATAACAAAGCGTCGCCTCGTGACCGCTTTTTTGCAGATGACGAGAGATTGCGGCAGGATCATTCTTTCCTCCGGAGTTCAGGGAGCCGATAACTAGTACACGTTTCATGACAAGAGTCTCCTTCGTCCTTCTACTAGGTCGATAAATTCATTATAGTCTAGTGGCTGCTCTTTTAGGCATTGCCACATTTGAACGTTGGCATCAAAATACGTCCCGTCTTTTAGATATACCGCGCCGGGCATAGCAGGGAGGCCGCCACGAAATACACGGGCACATTCGTCGAAGGCATAAATACGCGCTTTCTCCTCGGGGTACGTGCCGACGATAACCATCGCCCGCCAGATTATTTCATATACCTCCCGAAACGACAATGGCCTTCCAATCGTGCCCCAGCCCAGTGCCGCAGCTAAATAACGATAGGAACGTCGGAACTTAAAACGCTCCGCAAGCAGTTGCTCAAGTAAAATAGCAAAACCTTCACTTTCTGCCACCGAATCCTGGTGACCGCGAAGCGCATGGCCATACACTTCGTGCGCAGCAATACGAATGGCTGCATTTTGCGTCCGCGGGACATACCCTGCACCCACCGATATAGTCTTTCGGGCGTGATGAACCTTCGTATGTGAATCATCATCACGTATGTTTATCCGCCAGCCCTGCGCCGCAAGACCTGTTTTTTCAAGGTCGGTCTGAAGCAGCTGCGAGAGAGAAACATTGCCCATTGCAACTCCACCGGTATACGTCAAAAAGTATTCGCGGTACTTCGTAAATTCCTCGTGCGTCGGCACGATATCAGGCATCTCCGTAAACTCACCGTGCAATGCCGTACGAATATAACCCCACAGGTCTTGAGTCTCGGGGGTCACAAAACCGTGAATGCGAACAAGCAGCCCCGTTGCGTATTCCTTGCGGGGAGCTCCAAAGAGTGCCTCGTTCAGCTCACGAAAACGAGCAAGATTGGTATCGTTTGGCTGCGCCTGCAATTGTAACGATGCGCCGACAAGATCAAGCGAACTGCGCGCGCCAGGAACTCCGGCCGCTCTTTCGCGTCGTCGCGCGACTTTATCTTTGTCCATATGAGGGCCATAAGAAAAAACAGGTTCATACGAAGGGTCGCTTAAAAAACGTTGCCGCTCGGCAGACTGATTAGTCACCTTGAAGTAGGAGTGTGTCGCTACTGGAAACGGAAGCATATGCGTCATGATTATTACTCATTATCAGGCAAAAGGCCCCAAGACTGCAACAATGCCACGTGACGAGGATTGTTGATATCGAATTTACCGAGGTCGCCCTCGGAAATGCGCCCAGCACCACGGCTAGCAGCCGTTAACCATCCCGCAACATGACCTTCAAGATATACCTTATCTTTAAGGTATGCGCCACCGGTTCCGTCGGTACCCTTTAAAACACGAGCAAGCAGCGCGTCGGTTTTTGCCCTGGCTTTGGTCGTAGTCGTTTCAGGATCATCTGGTGTCAGTTTTGTCTGATACATGCGGTCTATTGCATTAACAAATGCATATACCTCAGATGAGGACTTCATGCCGTCTTCGCCGACACCCATGGCGTACCCAATGGCAATGTCACGGCGAATAATATCACGCCAGCGAACTTGTTTTCCGAACTCGTCAAAGGTTTCGTAAACGATCTGTTCGCGCATAACAGCGCGGCCTTCGTTACCCGATTCGTAGCGGTCGAGGCCGTCGGCCATCAATGTGACCGGTCCGCGCAGACCGTTCATTTTCTCTAGGAGGTGGCTACCGATTTCGTGGCCGGCGCCCAGGCCGACAAACCGCTGCCATGGCATATTGTAACTAGTCGGACGTTCGACTGACTTTGTACTGTGCGTAACGCCCCATGACGAAGCTTCGGCATCACTGAGTTCGTAGTCGCTCTGCAGGTTATTTTTGACCACGTGCTCCAAGATAGGATCACCGGTCTGACGGTTGATCTTACCCGTCCGGGGAACATCAACCCCGGCAAGAAGCAGCGCGTAGTAGCCGCCGGCACGCGAATGGTCGTCGCGAACAGCAGCAAACGCCTCTTCCGTCGGGGCAAGTAGCTCACGGTAGCCGCGTTTGCCTTCAAGCATCGCTAGTACTTTTTGAGCTGCTTCTGCGGTCACGGGATGGACGTCGTCTTTTGCGAGCAGTTCTTCGGCATCATGCGCAACCTTATCAAGTGCACCGCGATAGATTGCCTCATCGGGCTCCCCATAAATAAAGCGGTTCCAGCGATGAAACGCCTCCATATCGCCATTACTTGAGGCCTCAAGAAGCTTTGCGTTGGCAATATCTTCGTTAATGCGCCAGCGGTATGCCTGTTTTATAACAGGATCAAGCTCATCGTCTGCCAGGAGTTCGGCTTTCCATGCGTATAGTTCGTCAAGTCGCGCGGCAAGAGCCTCGGCATCGATATGCGAGGCTGAGAGATCGGCATCCTCACCATTATGCCACGCCTCAAGAACAGCTTGCTTCCGATCGGCATCAAGCGTCAGCTGCTTGTAGGTTTCGCGGGTACCCTCATGAACGGTCGCAAAGCGGTCGTAAATTGCAGCATCTTCTGGTGTTTGTGTTCGCTCGGGAAGAAGCAGGCCTTCTCGTTGGTAGTTCATATTTTTATTATACTCTATTATGCTTATAATGTCAATACTTCTACCTCTGTAGAAGTTGCTTAAGGTAGTCGCCGTAAGCAGCCATCTTTTGGTCTGGCATTGCACCGGTCGCCATTTGGGGCGAACCGTTCACTTCAATGATGTAATGACGCCCCGTATCGCGATTAATGATCAGATCGACGCCGGCCACTTCCAGTTGTTCGGTTTTTGCAGCCAAAACCAGATCATCCAGAATTTCTCGAGAGAAAGACGCAACATCAATCCCCTCTGCCACCGCGCCCTTAGAAGTATTGTTTAGATGCGACCCTGCCTGAGCTTTTCGCAGGATAGCCATTTTAACTTCTCCGCCAAGAACCAAAAAGCGATAATCGCCGTTATTAGGAATAAACTGCTGCAACATAAACTCAACTTCCGGATATTCCGAAAGTGTCGCCACAGCCTCAGAGGCATCATGAGCGATGAAGTTAAACTTCCCCTTGTTGCCATTTACGTCCTTAATGATCATCGGATAGGCAAACGGCAATGCCCCGCTTTTAATACGCTCGATAAGGACATCGTTGCTACTAAAAACCGCCGGAATAACAGGTAGTCCTGCCTCGCGGTGCATCGTCTGAGCGGAGTATTTTGACCATGGACCGGGCTGAATGCGCGTATCAATGTAGGGAATGTTTTTCTCCTGAAGGTAGCTGGCGCATGCTGCAATCCGGCCGTACTGCTGACGAATACTCTTAAAAACCACCAGGTCAAAATCAGCAAGGTCGAACCCATATTTTGGATCATATACCCGCATGCCCTCGTCGCCCATCTCGAATACGAGCGTTTTGAGCTCGCCCATCGTGACGTTTGCCGTGTTTTTTAACTCTTCGGACAGAAGGTCGTGGAATAAATACCAGTTTTTATCAGCTATACTTGTTCGTTCCGCGATTAGGGCAAGGATGCGTTTCATGCCCCTAGAATAGCAGATTTAGAACAAACCGCGCTTTTTTGCGCCATTAAACTGCTCGAGGAGGTCTTTTTGCTTTTTAGAAAGCTTAGTCGGCGTATCCACGATAACACTAACGATGTGTGCGCCGCGGGCATTACCGCGCAGGTGCGGAACGCCGTGGCCAGAAAGCTTGAAATCTGTGCCACTTTGAGTACCGGCCGGGATTTTCATCCGGATCTCACCGTCGACCGTCTCTACGTCGATCTCGGTGCCAAGCGCTGCGTCTACCATGCTGACATGCTCTTCGCTAAGAATAATATCGCCTTCTCGGGTGAACTTTTTGTGCGCCTTAACGCGAATATTTACGTACAAATCACCACGCTCACCACCCCCAATAGCTTCTCCGCGGCCAGAAAGTCGGATAGTTGCACCGTCATCGATACCGGCAGGAACTTTGAGTTTAATAGTCTGCTTGCGGCGCTCCGTTCCCTTGCCGCGGCAAACACTACAGACCTTCTCTGGGACTTTGCCCGTACCGCGACATGACTCACAAGTTACCGCCTGCTGGATCTGACCAAAGATCGTGTTCATAACACGTGTCTGCTGGCCTGCGCCCTTACAGGTCGGGCAAGTCTTCATGCTGTGGCCCGGCTCGACCGTTGTGCCATGACAATGTGAACATTCGTCGTCCATATCGAGGCTGATTTTTTCTTCGACGCCAAAAATAGCCTGTTCGAATGTTAAATTAAGACTCGTCTCCACATCACGGCCTCGGCGTGGACCCTGTCCACGCTGCTGGCCGCCTCCAAAGAACTGGCCAAAGATATCACCTAGACCCCCGTCACCAAAATCGAAGTGAACATTCTGACCGTTAAAGCCGCCGAATCCGTCAAACGGATTACCACCCGCTTGCCCACTGCTGCCACCGACTCCTGCGTGGCCGAACTGATCATAACGCTGGCGTTTTTGCTGATCCTTTAAGACCTCATACGCCTCGTTGATCTCTTTGAACTTTGCCTCGTCGCCACCCTCTTTATCTGGGTGATGCTTTACGGCAGCCTTACGAAACGCCTTCTTTATTTCATCGGCGCTGGCGCTTTTATCGACACCAAGAACTTCATAATAATCGCGTTTGCTCATCTGTATCTACTATACAAAACTAGCACTTTGGTGTCTAGAGTGCTAACCGTTAAAAAGGATGTACGGCTTCTTGAGATGCACAAAATATTTCATCGGCTTTTCTTCAAGTTTAATGAGGTGGGTGTGCTGATGCGTTACCGAACGGCTGACGCTACCAACACCGCGAGCGTATACGTTATACCCCTTTGTTTCGTACTCACCAATAATAGTCATCATATCAACCTTTTCCTTGTCGGTAAGATCGGCGAGCGTTTCGCTATGACGCACAGGAATAATCATCAGATGGTCAAGAACACGACGCCCTTCAAAGACATCGTATTTGGTACGATTGGGAACGACATACATCGTTCCCCCTGAGACAAGAGATCGTCCCTTCATATATGTATCGTTACAGAAGGAGCACCCACCCTGCTGTCGGTCGGCTGACCGATGCGCCTTATAATTACGGTGCGTCGAGCGAAAGTGATGCATATCATGAGTTATTTTATATGGGTTGCTTGCTCATGTATAGTGACTAATTAACGTATTTGTGACATCACTTTATTTTAGAAATGTTCGCGGATGTGACTAAAGCTGAATTCCCAATTTGCATCTGTCTTTTTGTGCGGATTAAAGATATTCTGCGGATCGTAGAGTGCTTTGACTTCCTTCATGTATCCCAGAACATTCGCGCTGTACATTTGCTCGAGCCATGGACCGCGGATCATACCGTCATTATGTTCACCCGATACAGAACCACCATATTTGATGACGAGGTTATTCACTTCCTTCATGGCAGGCTCAAGCTTAGCACGCTCCGAAGGATCTTCAATCTTCATGAGCGGAATGACATGGAAGTTGCCGTCACCTAGGTGACCTGCGATCGTTGCCATCAGTTTGTATTTTTTAATAATGTCACGAAGCTGTGGCAAAAACTCGGTCAGGTGCTGAGGCGGCACAACAAAGTCGTCGATAAATGGTGCGGTGTGCTTGTCCTTTACCTTACTACGAAGCAGGTTGAAGCTTTCGCGGCGCATCAACCAGAATTTTCGCGACTTTGCCTCAGTCTCGTCTTCTTCCATATACGTAAAGCTCTTAAATCGTCGCAAATCCTGCTTGGCGGCATGGATCTTCTCCTTTACTTCGGCAGGAGTTTCGCCGCTGAACTCGATGAGCAGAATCAACTGCGGCACTCCTTTTACAATCATGAGACCGTCTGGAATGAGCTGAAATGCCAGCTTGATCCATGTCCACAGACCAAGGCGAGAAAGAAACGCAAAGAAGAACTTAAAGCTAAGCCATAACGTATTGTCATCAAAACATTCGAACGTGGCCGGCTTATGCGCCAGCACCGCTGGAATAACCTCGCCGAGTTCGTCGATGTTTCGCATGTAACAGACCAATGTACCAGAGTGAGCAGGCTTTGGAACCAACCGGAATTTAATATCCGTTACGATTCCGAGGGTTCCCTGAGAGCCTACAAACAACTTTGTTAAATCAAAGATACCCGTTTCGCGGTTCCAAATATTCCACAGGTGATACCCTGTAGAGTCTTTGGTAACATTTGGTTTTGCAGCCTGGATTTCATCGTAGTGGGTATCGAGCAGCTCAAATGTCCGGCGATAAAGGTTCCCCTCAAAATCATCCTGATCCATTTTAGCATTCAGTTCGTCGCGACTAAGAGGACGGACGACATACTCATTGCCATCGCTTAAAACAACCTTGAGTTCAGTAACAAAATTATCCGTCTTGCCAAACTCTAGCGACTTTTCGCCACCAGAGTTATTACTGACCATGCCACCAACGGAAGCCAACTCCCGGCTCGCTGGGTAACTGGGCATGAGTGCGCCCTGCTTTAGCGTCTCCGCTTCAAATTCGCGGTAGAGCATGCCGGGTTCGACATGAGCGCTGGTCGGCGTTACCTCGTGAAGCTTCGTCATGTATTTACTAATATCCAACACAACCGACTGTCCGATGGCACCACCCGACATATCCGTGCCGCGGGCGCGGGGTGTAATGCTCAAGTCAGGGTTTGCTTGTTTATGATTTGCCACGAACGAGACGACCGATTTGATGTCTTCTGCATCCTTAGGGAATGCTACAATCTGCGGTTTCAGCTCAAAGAGACTGGCATCATGACTGTAGAATTCGCGCGTTTCGTCCGAAACGTCTATATCACCTTTAAAAATGTTTGTTAGTTCAGCCTTTAAATCCATACATCTATTTTGCCTGTTTTTCCTTGGCAATAATAGTGTAATTATCATGAAGATAGATGAGATCCGAAACGATATCCTCGAGCGGTCCGCGAATCGCCGGATCGGCCGACTGTTTACCGAGCTGATCAAGTATCGTCGCAAGCGTAATAAAGTAATCGCCTGAATGAACCATGACATCGACATCGTGGGGGCAAATGCTTATACGACCATTATCGGCTACGATTTTGGGAACAGAATCACCATGAATTAAAAAGGACGTAAGCGGCCGGATCTGATACGATGTGGAATAACTATCCATTGCGTTCCTCTCTTTCGGCTAAGCTAATAAACCCTTCGCCTGCAATAATCAGATGGTCAAGCAGATCGATTCCGAGCACCCTGCCCGCTTCGCGGAGTTGCTCCGTCGCCTCGAGGTCCGCATCAGTTGGCTCTAGCGACCCTGACGGATGATTATGGGCGATGATAACAGCGGCCGCTCCGTATTCAAGCGCCGGCTGGAACACCTCACGCGGATGCACGATGTTAGCCGTAAGACTGCCGACAGAAATAACTTCTTCATGAATGACTTGGTAGCGACTGTTCAGATACAGCCCGCGGAGCTGCTCCTTTTGCAAATGACCCATAGTTTTTAAATGCTCATAGCCCTGACGTGCCGTCGAGACAAAAACAGACTTACCGAATTTTTGCTGGAATGAACGCCGGCCAAGTTCAAAACTAGCGACGATCTGACATGCCTTGCCGAGCGGAATCTCAAGTGTCTCGGCGAGACGGCGCGGATTCTTCTCGCTTACGATCGATCGCTCCCCATATTCGTGAAAGATACGATGAGCCATGGTCATGACCTCCTCTTTTTTCGTGCCCACTCCTAAGACAATAGCAAGTAGCTCAGCCGATGAGACATTATCTGACCCCGCGGCCAAAAGCTTTTCGCGCGGTTTATCTTCAAGAGGCAAATCGCGGACACGAAGTATATAGCGCGTGTCGCCCTCTCCCGTAATGATGTCGGAATCTGATAGAAAATAGGGTCTAGGTGTCGTTAGCATAGCCATAATACATCCACTATACCCTGAATTGAGAAATATTTACACCTATATACGTATAAATTATGATGCGCGCTGAGTACCCACTTTTACCTTAGCGGCCGTTGTCGCGAGCCGCGCAAGCCGACGAACGTATTTTTGAACCTGACGATCAGTCGGATCGTCATCCAGGTTATCATCCATATCCGCTTTTTTCACCGGACGGGCTATATCATTTTCGGCAATTTTGTCGATGTATTCGTTTTCGTCGGTGTCTTTTTTATCCAAAAGGTCTAGCGCGTCCAAGACGTCCTCTTCAAAGCCTTCTTCCCTGAGCCGTTCTATTGTCCAGTCGGGATTGTCTTCTACTACGTCATGCAGAACGGCGGCAATCTGTGTCGCCTCTGAGAACCCAGCAGCGGCCACCCTCCCCATAACCCTCAAGGGGTGAACGACATACGGCCTGCCATCATACCGCGTCTGTCCGTCGTGGGCTTCGTGTGCGATTTGTATTGCTCGTTCCAGGTTTGCCATGGCACTTCCTCTTCTTTTGTCTGAAGATTTGTGAATATAAAAACGCAGTTTCTTCACCAAACAACAGACATAATGTTGATAAGTGAAGTAACCGCATTGGACGGGCGTTTGCCCCGCTGAACCTACTTCTGCTTTTATTATACACACATAATGTGCAGTCGAGCAAAAATGTTAGCGGATTATATTGTTATGAAGGAGTGCTGCGATTTCATTGTAATTATACGCGCAAAGTACGCCGACAATCACCACCAGCAGCGGCAGAGTAATGAAGCTTTCCGACCATGTGCCCGTTGTGATGCGCAGTCGACGAAGCGGTGGCAGACCGATTTTTATAGGGATTGGCAACAACCACGGAACACCCTCTTTCGTAAACGTATCCATAACAAGGTGCGACACCATACCGATCATGAATGCCCACCACACCAAATCCGTCTGAACGCTCGGCATGATCGGATGAAGAAGCGCGAGCAACATATTGAACAAGAATCCCGCGAGCGCCACGCCCAGCAACGAGTGCGTGATAAACCGGTGGCCACCAAGCATCCTGGCAACCATCCGGCCGAATATCCCACCAATAGGCAAATTACGCCAGAGCGGAGCTGTCGGCTGGTCAATATCCGGCACGATGCCGCCGAACTGATTAGCAATTAAAACGGCGACAGCCGTAGCAAGGGTGATCGTCGGCGGATCCGGCATTACGACCACCACTGCAAGTAGCGCAGTAGCCGCCGCGACATCGTGCGTCCGCGCCTTCACCCCTAAGCCTCCCACCAACTATTCATGCCTAGAGTATAGCACTAAAAAGCCCGCTCGAAAGCGGGCATATTAGTTGTGCAGGTGCCTATTTTTTCTTTTTGTCGTCGTCAACGACTTCGCCTTCTACGGCTTCGTCGTCTTTTTTGTCATCAGCTTTTTCGTCTGACTTTGCTTCCGCCTCTTTACTCGCAGCCTCGTACATTTTAGCGCCGATTGGCATGATGGCGTCGTTCAGTGCTTTACCGGCCGCTTCAAGCTCCTCCTTATCATCAGAGTCTTTGTGCTTTTTAGCTTCTTCGACAGCCTCTTTGATTGTCTTCACATCATCTTCAGAGATCTTGTCTTTGTATTCATCAGGCATTTTTTCGGCCTGGTAAATGGCATTTTCAAGCACATTGCGGGCGTCGATAGCTTCACGCTTCTTTTTGTCTTCGTCGGCGTGAGCTTCAGCTTCTTTTTGTGCCTTTTCGATGTCTTCTTTGCTCATGTTACCGCTGTCCTGGATGGTAACGGAGTTTTCCTTGCCAGTACCCTTGTCCTTTGCGGTCACGTTTAGGATACCGTTGGCGTCGAGACTAAATGTCACCTCGATCTGAGGAACGCCGCGAGGTGCCGGTGCGATACCATCAAGGATAAAGCGGCCAAGTGACTTGTTGTCATTTGCCATTTCGCGCTCACCCTGAAGAACATGGATCTCTACCTGCGGCTGATTGTCAGCTGCAGTCGAGAATGTTTCACTCTTTGAAGTAGGAATAGTGCTGTTTCGTTCAATCAGCTTGGTTGTTACGCCGCCCATCGTCTCGATACCAAGTGAGAGCGGGGTCACATCAAGAAGAAGTACGTCTTTTACGTCACCCTGCAGCACACCGCCCTGGATGGCCGCACCGATAGCGACGACTTCATCGGGGTTAACACCCTTAAGCGGGTCTTTGCCGAAGATAGATTTCACCTTTTCAACGACAGCTGGCATGCGGGTCATACCACCAACTAGAACGATCTCGTCGATGTCGCTTGCCTTCATGTCAGCATCCTTGATCGCCTTTTCAACAGGGCCGGCGAGACGGTCGATCAAATCTTTAACGAGTTCTTCCAGCTTGGCGCGGGTAAGCTTGTACTCGAAGTGCTTTGGACCGTCAGCATCCGCAGTAATAAACGGCAGGTTAATTTCGGTTTCGGTTGTCGAAGAGAGTTCCTTCTTTGCCTTTTCAGCTTCGTCCTTCAGACGCTGCATTGCGGCCTTGTCACCCTTTAGATCGATGCCTTCCTGTTGCTTAAATACATCAAGGAAGTGGTTGACGATACGGTTGTCGAAGTCTTCACCACCAAGGTGCGTGTCGCCGTTGGTAGAACGGACTTCAAAGACGCCATCACCAAGTTCAAGAACAGAAACATCGAACGTACCACCACCAAGGTCGAAGACGGCTATCTTTTCATCCTTCTTGCCTTCAAGGCCGTAGGCAAGTGCTGCCGCAGTCGGCTCGTTGATAATACGCTTAACTTCAAGACCGGCAATCTTACCCGCGTCCTTTGTAGCTTGACGCTGTGAATCGTCGAAGTAAGCCGGCACGGTAATAACCGCTTCGGTTACCTTTTCGCCAAGGAAGGCTTCAGCATCGGCTTTGATCTTTGAAAGGATCATTGCAGACACTTCCTCTGGGCTGTATTCCTTGTCGCCCATTTTTACCTTAACGCCACCGTTTGCCTTTACGATCTCGTACGGCATGATGTCGATGTCTTTTTGGACTTCATCGTCGGTAAATTTACGGCCGATAAGTCGCTTTACACCATAAATAGTATTTTTAGCGTTCGTAACACGCTGACGCTGAGCTACCTGGCCCACCAGACGTTCACCAGATTTATTAATCGCAACGACAGATGGAGTCGTGCGGTTACCTTCAGCATTAGCAATAACTTCAGGTTTGCCCGCAACCATGTACGCAAAGGCGCTGTTGGTCGTACCGAGGTCGATTCCGATGATTTTACCCATAGATATGGTTCCTCCGTTTTATGATAATCAATCTTTTATACGCTTTATTTTAGCACTCTACTATAGAGATTGCCAATATTTTTAGTGTAATAAAATTAGCACTCTCGTGTCAAGAGTGCTAATTTAAGTGCTTGAGCAAAACAACAACTAACAAAATTAGCTGGTGTGGACAGGCTTTTTACCACCGTAGGTCGAGCTACCGTAGCCGACCGTTTGGCGCGTTCTCGCATTACCGCCAAATCCATTAAGGGTCTTCAGGATAGCCGCAACACCAGTGAGAGCAACAAAACCAACACCGACATGCTTAAGAAAGTCCTTTCGGTCCATTTCTTTTTGTAGCAGCGAGTCGATTTCGTTCTTCATTTTCAATGCCTTTTTATTTTTTGTTGTGTTGTACTATTAGCATAACCAATACGACCAGGCAATGTCAACAAATATATTAGCGAATTGGGCCAAAATCGCTAATAACCCTACGGCGAGGTGGCGGCACCACAAGGCCCGAACGAGGCTGAGGAGGCACCGGGCGTTGAACGGTACGGGCTTGTTTTGGTGTGCTCATCTGGACTATAGGGGCCGGACGACGCCTGTTCATACCGTCAACGGACATTGGCTTTTTCTGGATTTTTACAGGCTTAAATTGCGAAACGGAAACAGGCCGAGGAGTAGCTGCGGCCTGCCGCATGGCTGGAATCGGAGCAGGCGCAGGCTTTAAGAATTCTTCTTCTAATGTTCGTTGTGTCGGTGCCGGAATCGGACGCAACTTTTGCAAGCGGCTCGCCTTTTTGATGGATATCAGTACCGCTACGACACCCAGTTGGTACACGGCGATAATTGGCACGGCGATGATCGTCTGGCTGAGCGCATCAGGCGATGGCGATAGCACTGCCGCCGCAATGAACGCACCTACGATAACAAATCGCTCAGAATTCCAAAGTCCTTTTGGTGTTAGCGGATGAATCCAGTGCCAAAACAATAAAAGAAGTGGCAGCTCAAAAAGTGCGCCGATACCAAGCACATATCCCAGCACAAAACTAAGATACGAGTCTGCGGTTAGCGACGGTGTCACATAATCGCCGGCGAAGCTGTTAAGAAAATCGAGCCCTGCTGGCACGGCAAACAAATACCCAAACGTTGCCCCACCCGCCATCAGAAGCGTGGCGGCAAGCCCAATTTTTAACGACAGTCTACTGGTATGCTGAGGAATTGCCGGACGAATAAATGCGTAAATCTGATACAAAATAAACGGCAAAATAAGCAGCATAGTGGCGTAAAACGTCACCATAAAAATAAACGAAAATCCACCCGCAGGCGTTAAGTAGACCAGCTTTTGACCATGCAGCGGCTGCATGACGACTGACACGAAGAAATCATGATAGTAATAGACTAGTGACCCAACAAGAATGCTCGCCGCGACAATAAAAAACAAGCGACGACGAAGCTCCCGTATATGATGCGTAAACGTTTGGGGAGCTTCGTTGCTTTGATTGGAACTAGACTTGCTTTTCAGAGTCTGATTTGCGAGGGCTGTCTTGTGCTTTTTTGTCCTTAGAGCCATCGTCAATTCCCTTTCGTAGTTCCTTGATTGACGTACCGATGCTCTTAGATAGTTGCGGCAACTTGCTTCCACCAAAAAGCAACAAGATGATTGCCAAAATAATCAGTAATTCTGGTGCACCCAGTCCTAGGATGTCTCCAAAATACGTTGCTGTCATACTTTTCCCCTCACTTGTTATAGTGCTTGTGTTACTATATACTGCTACTATAAAGAGGTTAAGGTAAAAAAGCAATATCATGTCTGAGTTCAACATACGTATCCTTACACACTTCGCCGCCGACTATGACTGCAACGCTTATAGTCAGGGCACGTTTAACAACAATGCATGTGCTACGCAGAGCGCCGATGGCGGATCTACCGCCCCAAGCGGCGGACTTGCAGATACCGGTTACGACGTAATTATTCCTGTTGCGCTCGGTCTTGCGCTGGTTATCGCAGGCGGTATCCTTCTCGTTAAGCGAATGAAACGAAAAATCGCATCAAACAAAAAATAAACGCGCCGTTACTGGCGCGTTACTTTTACCATGGCATGCCGTACGGGCCGGCCGTTTAAGAGGTAGCCTGGCTGAAGTTCTTCAGCGATCACCTCTTTCTCGCCAGTTGCGTCTTCGTCAAACTGGATCGCCTCATGGAAGTCCGGGTTAAACTCGGTCCCTGCCTTAGCATCGATACGCTTCAGGTTCAGTCCTTCAAGTGCCTTTTCGAGGTTTTTAACCAAGCCAACGATTCCAAGTGCCCATTTGTTATCCTTCAACTCTTCTGGAACATAAGCGATGGCACGCTCAATAGTATCAATAACCGGCAACAGCTTTAAAATCGCCCCAGCTTGCCCCGCCTCACGTGCTGATTGCTTTTCAATTTCGACGCGCTTGCGATAGTTTTCAAAGTCTGCCCGGGTACGCTGAAGATCGGCAGTCAATTCCGCAATTTGCTGTTCAAGTTCGTCGGTTTTTTTCGCTTTGGTCACTTTTGTCTCGCTTTGGTCTTAAAAAATATTTCCAATGGCCGTAAAGAAGCCGGTAATTGCCTCGCCGATAGCGTTAATAACGCTGATTATGCCATCGACAATGGCTTTGATGATGCCGATGATCCCATCGACGATCGTCTTAATGATATCCATTATAATACCTCCTCTAACATTGCTCCGGCATGGCGAACCAGGCGCATTACTTTACCGTAACTTTGGCGCGTTGGACCTAAAACACCAATATAACTGCGGTCGGAGTAAGGCGATCGGAAACGACTAATGATCAGACTGGCACCGCTTGTCTTGCCAATAGGGTTTTCTGCACCGATATAAACGTTAAGAGGTTCGTTCGGGGCCGCTTCACGTAGCCATGGCTCGAGATTATCAAGCAAGCGGGCAACAGCCTGCGTATGGTTGCCCTGCATGAACTCCGGCTGGCTGAATAGGTTACCGATGCCGCTCATATACAGCTGATCGCCGATCGTGGCTAGACCAAGGTTTTGCGTGAGATCCACCAGACTGTCGACGGCACTGCGAATCGCACGGTCAGCCCTATCCCCATGGGTATTTACGCGGGCCTCAATCGCTCTCGCACCGCGATCAAGTTTCAGCAGTTCGTCATTGTTAGCTTCCGTGAGTGTATTGACGTAAAAACGATAGCCTTTATCGGTTGGGATACGACCCGCACTTGTATGCGGCTGAGCGATCAGACCCATCTGTTCAAGTCGCGCCATCTCGCTGCGAATAGTCGCGCTTGAGACACCAAAAAGTTTTGCGAGCGTCACACTGCCGACCGGCACGGCGACCTCAGCGTACTGTTCAATAATGGCAGCAAGGATAGCAATCTGGCGTTCTGTCATGCTTCTATTTTAGCATGTTTTGGCACTCATTCAATCCGAGTGCTAGCTGTTAAGCCAATCTTGGTATCCTTTGTAGATGATGTCGAGAACTTGCTCTGGCGAGTTTACCTTAGTATCCACTACAAGGTCGTAGTTGGATGTGTCGTAAGGGTTAATGCCGTAAAATTTTTGGTATCTGCGCGCTTCGCTATCAAGACGCTGCTGCAGCTGATGGGCATATTCGTCGGGATCATTAGGGATATGTTCGACTTCAATCCGCTCAGGCGTCATCTTACCAAGTACGCGCTGTGCAGCCGTGTAAAGATCGAGATCCAAATACACTTTGTAAGAAGTTGGAATCCAGTGCCATGCCGTACGTGAGTCAATAGATAGTTGATCTTCGTTAGTGTTAATATCACGAAGTCGCTGATCGACCAGTTCGTCAAGATCGGCCGCGCCCTTTTCGCCAGCAAGGTTAGCCTCAAGCACGGTTACGCCGCGGTCCTTACTCAATGAGCGAAAATAATCTCCCGATGAAAAATGGGCATAGCCCAATTTATCTGCCAAAGCTTTAGACGCGGTCGACTTACCACTGCCTGGCTTTCCTGCAATTGTGATGATGTGCTTCTTTTCGATATGCATGTGTCTAATTAACGTAACATACTTATCGCATACTTATCAATACGCGTTCGCCGCTAATCACGCTTTAGCATGACAGTAAACGCCTCAGATGGAATGTCTACCTTACCGAAGCGCTTCATACGCTTCTTTCCTTTTGCCTGCTTGGCAAGCACCTTCTTTTTACGAGAGACGTCACCGCCGTAAAGGCCGGTCGTTACATCTTTTCGGTAGGCGGAGAGATCGGCTCGAGCAATAAACTTACCACCAATAGCCGCTTGCAGCGCGACCTGAAAGTTCTGGCGCGGAATGACTTCTTTTAATTTGTCGACGGTTTCACGGCCAAGACGTTGAGATTCGGAACGATGCGCCATAACGGATAGCGCATCGACAATCTCGCCCGCAACATAGAAATCTACCTTTACGAGGTCTTCTGCCTTATACGTATCGAGTTCGTAATTAAAACTGCCGTAGCCACTTGTGATGGATTTTAGCTGGTCGTAAAAGTCTGTAAGCAGATTGGCAAGCGGCGCCTCAAAACTAATGAGCGCTCGCTCATCAATGTAGCTGAGATTCTTTTGACGTCCTCGCTTTGTCACGATCAATTGAATCACGCCGCCAATGTACTCCTGCGGCACAACAATCTCACCTTTGATCCAAGGCTCACGGATTTCAGAAATCTTTGAAACATCGGGGAGATCGCTGGCAGATTTAATATTAACTTCTTCACCATTATTGAGTGTTATCTGATAGTCGGTTGAAGGATTAGTAACAACAAGATCAAGGTCGTATTCGCGCTCAAGCCGCTCGCGGATAATGTCCATATGAAGAAGACCAAGGAAACCAATACGCACGCCGAAGCCAAGGACTGGTGAATTCTCTGGTTCAAATTGAAGCGCGGAGTCGCTAAGCGAGAGTTTTTCAACAGCATCTTTTAATTCGTTGTAGTCCTCGTTAGAAACCGGGAAGAATCCGGCATACACGAACGGCTTGACGTTTTGGTAACCTGGCAGCATCTCCGTGGCATGTGCCCGTTTTACTGTTACCGTATCACCCACTTTAGCATCGCGAGTGGTCTTTAGGTTGGTAACAATGTAACCGATTTCGCCGGTACTAATGTCAGCTTCGGGCTTCATTGTCGGACTAAGCGCGCCGACTTCGAGCGCTAAACCGTTTGCGCCTGTAGCAAGCATCTCGATAGTGTCACCCTTTTTAATGGCGCCGTCAACGACGCGCATATACAAAATAACTCCGCGGTAGTCATCGTAGTAGCTGTCAAAAATAAGTGCGCGTGTCGGCTGGTCCGTCTCGCCGGATGGAGGAACGATACGTTCAACAACGGCATCCAAGACTTCGGGTACGCCCATGCCTGTTTTTGCGCTGATCTTTAAAATATCGCTTTCGTCGCAACCGAGCAGATTAATAATTTCAGCAGAGACACGCGGCACATCCGCTGCAGGAAGGTCGATCTTATTGAGCACGGGAATAATAGTAAGATCGGCGGCAAGTGCCAGATAAACATTGGCGAGCGTCTGCGCCTGAATACCCTGGCTGGCATCGACGACCAAAATAGCACCCTCGCAGGCTTCAAGGCTGCGGGACACTTCGTAGCTAAAGTCGACGTGACCCGGCGTGTCGATAAGATTCAGATCATAGCCTTTGTATTTCATGCGAACGGGCGCGAGCTTGATGGTGATTCCCTTTTCGCGCTCGAGATCCATACTGTCGAGCAGCTGGGATTTCATGTCGCGTTTTTCGACCGTATCGGTCATTTCAAGCATGCGGTCAGCAAGTGTCGACTTGCCGTGGTCGATGTGCGCGATAATACAAAAATTTCTAATCTGTTCTTGATTCATAGTCCAGGGGTAGATTATACCATTTTTTAGCTAACGCGTCCAAACAGGAACGATTTAGCACGTGCGATGACAGGGTTGGCTTCGTCCAATTTAAACAGACGGCTCAAGAACACGTAAGCCACAAAGCTCAGCACAACGATCGCGATGAACTTCGGGAATGTCGCAAGGAAGCTCTGGTCGGTGTTTTGCAGCTGAAAGAGTTGCACACTAACATAGCTGACAATCGCCATGATACCAGTAGCGGCCGCCATACGAACAACGGCGTGAGCAAATACAACATCAAACAACTTAGGAATGCGGCGCGCCATAACTGCGAATAATATAACCACTTCGATCAGCGCTACCAGAGACTGAGCCCATGCTAGGCCGTACGCACCCATGTCGAGCGACATCGTAAACCAAATTGCCAGTATTATATTAAGGCCGATTGCAAAGAACGAGATGTAGAGTGGCGTTTTAGTATCTTGCTGCGCGTAAAAACTACGGGCGGCAATATAGTAAATTGACCTAAACAGGATGGCGACCGCCAGCGCTCCGAGCAGGCCCGCCATAAGCGGATCACCACCGTTTTTAATAAAGTTAACTAAGTAGCCTCGCGTAAAGAACGTAATAGTCGCCACCGGCAAAGCGAGCCAAATAATCACACGTAGAACCGACTGGAGCTCGCTTTTAAATAAATCTGGCCGCCCTTGACTAAGGCGCTCCGTCATCTTTGGAAACGCCGCAGTTGAAATTGCCACACCGATCAGGTTAATAGGCGCAAGATGCAGCGTTGTCGCCTGCTGGTACGCACGCACTGTTCCGGCTGCCATACGCGATGCCAAGTTCATCTCGACGATGCCGTTAAGGTAGTCCGCGCCTTGGTCAATGGAACGCGGCGGCAATAAACGCAGCACTTGGCGAAAACCTTTGTTTTTCCAGTAAATCTTAAAGCGGTAATCAAACCCAAGCCCGAAAAGTCCGATCGAGCTTACAAGCAGCTGCAATATCGAACCGAGCACGACACCAAGGGCAACGCCCATGATTCCACCTTCGAATATTTGCCATCCAAAGATATTGATCCCGCCCGTAAACCAGACGACACCGATAATAATACCGATATTATAGATGGTCGGCGCTAACGCATAGAACGTAAAGCGCCCGACAGCTTGCTGCATACTGGCGATAACCGTTGCCACAGCGAACAAGAATGGGTTGACCGCAATCACTCGCATCATACTGATAGCAAGGTTTCGTCCGGATTCGTCTAGCCCCGGACCAACCACATAGCGCACTAACGGCTCGGCAAAGATGATAATAAGGATACTGGCAACAAGCGTTACGAGCGCCATGAAGTTAATCATGCTCGTTGAAAGCTCCCAGGCAGATTTTTTATTGCCGGTTCCTAGGCGCTGGTTAAATACCGGAATAAACGTCACCGAAAGCGCACCCGAGACAAGGATGACAAACATGAAATCCGGAATCGTGAATGCTACCGTGTAAGCATCGATACCAACCGGATAGCCCTTGGTTCCGGCTGTTAGGTCCGGTAGATAAGCGGCGTTAAGCAAACGGTCACGGAAGAATCCAAGCAAACTTGAAATAAGCATCGATCCAGCCAGCAGTGCTGCTGCGTGCTGGATCGTTAGCTTTTGGTTTGCTTTGGCGACGGCGCTTTTTACTCGGCCCATTGTGTTTTCCGCCTACGGTTTAGTGTAGTTTAGCCTCGGTCGGAAGGGAAGTATCCTTAAGGATATGCTTAACCTTCTCCTCTTCGATCGTTTCGTCTTCAAGAAGCTGCTTGGCAAGCGCATCAAGGTGCTTTCGGTTGTGGTTAATGACAGCTTCAGCACGACGAGACGCTTCTTTAATGAGCATCTCGACTTCTTTGTCGATCTCCTTGGCAGTATCATCACTGTATGGGCGCTCATGTGTAATCTTGTCAAATACCATACCGCCATTGTCTTCGTGGAAGACCTGGTCGCGAAGCTTTGTACCCATACCCTGTTCAATGATCATGTCGCGGGCAATTTCGGTCGCCTTGCGCAGATCAGAACCGGCACCAGTCGTAATGCCATCATCTCCGTAAAGGATTTTTTCAGCAATACGGCCACCCATGGCACGGGCAAGGATGTCTTTGAATTCGTAGACGTTCGTGTAGCTCTTGTCTTCCGGTGGAAGGAACCATGTCACACCGCCAGTACCACCGCGAGGAATGATTGTTACCTTGTGGACCGGGTCGCTATCCGGCAGAACATGTCCGACAATCGCGTGCCCAGCTTCGTGGTAAGCAGTCAGCTCTTTTTCTTTGTCATTCATAACCTTCGTCTTGCGCTCAGGACCGATCGCTACCTTCTCAAACGCCTCGGTCAGATCGGCGTTAGTAATCTTTTTAGCGTTGCGGCGTGCGGCAATAATCGCAGCCTCGTTAGCCATGTTCGCAAGATCGGCACCAGATGAACCGGCGGTTTTAGCAGCAAGCGCATCAATGTTGACAGTTTCGTCAGTCGGCTTTTTCTTAAAGTGAACCTTTAGGATCGCTTCGCGGTCTTTTCGCTCAGGAAGCATAATGTTTGTACGGCGGTCAAAACGGCCTGGACGCAGCAAGGCTGGGTCGAGCACGTCGGCACGGTTGGTTGCAGCAAGAACAATAACGTTCGTTCCCGTTTCGAAGCCGTCCATCTCTACCAGAATCTGGTTGAGCGTCTGTTCACGTTCGTCGTGGCCGCCGCCCATACCGCTTCCGCGCTTACGGCCGACAGCGTCGATTTCATCGATAAAGATAATCGCAGGTGCGTTCTTTTTTGCTTTTGCAAACAGGTCACGCACACGCGATGCGCCGACACCGACAAACATTTCAACAAATTCAGAACCGGAGATCGAGAAGAATGGAACGTTCGCCTCGCCTGCAACCGCGCGCGCAAGCATCGTTTTACCAGTACCAGGGTTACCAACAAGCAGTACGCCCTTTGGAATCTTTGCCCCGAGCTGTTCGTACTTTTTAGGATGTTTCAAAAAGTCGACGACTTCTTCGAGGTCTTGTTTTGCCGCATCGTTACCGGCAATGTCATCAAAGACAACCTTTTCTTTGTCGATACCGTAAAGTTTTGCTTTAGATTTACCAAAGCCCATCGCCTGGTTGTTCTGGCCCTGCGCCTGGCGCATCATGAACATGAAGAATCCGGCGATTAATACGACTGGCACAATAATGAGTGCCAAGTTCCAAAGCGTTGCACCAGTTTCGGATGGCGGAACGATCTTCACTTCGGTCTTACCCTGCTCAAGACCCTGCTCGTAAATGCTGCTGTTAGCCTCTTTTACAGATTTTTCTTTTGGTTCAGACTGGCCTTCCGGCGTGACCTTAACGTCATTGCCCTGGATTTCGATTTTGTCGATCTCGCCCTTATTGGCGCGTGAGATCACATCAGAAATCGCAACTTCCTTCAGATTTGTCTGAGGGGTCGTTAGTGCAATAACGGTGAGTACCAAGAATACTAAAATAGCCCAAAAAAGACCGAGCCGAATCATGTTGCTCATCTTTTTAGGTTGCTTTTGCTTATTTGCCATAGAAAATCAATCGTCCTTCCGCGGTTCGGTTCATATACAGGGAAAATCCACTCTCTAAATAATAGCACTTCTTAAGGGGTTTCAACAATAAGAGATCGCTCGGTAAAACGGAGCGTCACAGACCCGCCTAGTTCAAAACGCGTGCCAGGCTTTGCCGTCTTTACCGCGACCAACGCACGTTCGGCTTGCGGACGAGTTGGCGCAGTAGCGCTATGATGCCAAATAATATACCGAAGCACCTCGGTGGTGGCCACTGCGTCCGCCTGAATAAAGAAGTATCGATCGTATGTCGCATCCTCTTTTATGTGTCTCGAGAGCTCATGCGAGATCTCTTTTTTAAGCTCGCGCTGGCGCTTCCATAGCTCGGTCAGTACATGACGCTTGGAATGATTCAGCTCTCGTCCGATTCGCGCCCTGATCCGATTACGCAGATAGGTGTCAGTTTGATTGGTGCTGTCCTCTACCCATTCCAGACGATTGGCAAGTGCATACATGCGGATTTCATGCTTAGTCAGACTTAAAAGCGGACGCTCGATATCTTCGCGGTTCAGTACAGCCAACCCTCGCCAGCCCGTCCCTCGCGTCAGATTGATTGCAATTGTCTCGATAATATCATCGGCATGATGTGCCGTGACGATCGTTCCTTGGTGCTCACGGGCGATATCCTCCAAAAACCTATACCGCCGAGACCGCGCTTCGCTTTCGCTGGCGTTCTTGCCCAGCTCTTCCCGCTTAGAATAAAAGGGAAGTCCATACCGCCGAGCCAGCCCT
>DASUVJ010000004.1:0-11083 GCA_036378995.1 Saccharimonadales bacterium (SeqCode) | reverse complement strand
CGGCTCGACGTAACGTATGATAAGTATTAATTTATTTTATACTTTTGTCAATTTTGTTTCATGATAAAGTCCACTGGTTGGCTCCTAGGCTGCGCACGGTACCGCTGAGCTCCATCATCGTAAGGGCCTGGTTGAATTCAGAAGAAGTGGCGCCAGATTGTGCTTGGAGTGCCTCACCATCCCTTACTCCTGATTGAAGGAGCGTGATGATAGTCGTTTCAAGCGGCGTGTTTCCTAGTGGAAGGACGGCTTGGGGTTGCAGGAGATCGGGCGCGATAATCTCTAGGACGTCTTCCGTGCTGGTAACGGGGGTCGCTCCTTGTTTTAGTAATGCGTTGCAGCCGCCGGAGAGCGGACTGGTGATATTGCCCGGCACAACGAATACTTCTTTTCCTTGTTCTAGGGCGTGTGCGGCAGTGTTGAGCGTGCCGCTTCGCGTGGCAGCTTCGGTAATAATAATGGCGTCCGACAATCCACTGACGATTCGGTTGCGCTGTAAGAACTGATACCCGCGAGCGGATGACCCCGGTTCATACTCGCTAATAATAGCGCCGCCCTTCTCTAGAAGGTCGGCGGCGAGTGATTTGTGGGATGCGGGATAAATATTCGGCAGCCCGTTAGCAAGAACGGCAATTGTCGTTCCTTCTGCCTCAAGAGCGGCGCGGTGCGCGATGCCGTCTACCCCGAGAGCGAGGCCGCTTATGACGACGACTCCCCTGCTCGCAAGTTCATAAGCGAGTCGGTGAGTAACTTCTTTTCCGTATGCGCTTGGCTTGCGAGTTCCGACGATGGCGACGGTTGGTCGACGGCTATCGGGTAAATTACCCATTAAATATAATGCTTTTGGTTTTTTAGCAATAGTATCTAGTATCTGTAAATACTTATGCTCTAGAGGTGATAATCTATTGATTTTCATGCAATTTATGTCGAAAGGTGTTGACACTCTGTCAAAATCGTGCTAATATCAAACACGATTGGTTGATACAGCGAGTTCAACCAAACGCACCTTATACCCCCTATTCTAACTTATGTTAGGTTGTGCGCAATGCGTTATGAAGTATTCTACCCTCCACTTTTTAACTCAAAAACATTGCGTGCATACTAATCCCTTTAACCGGCGGACCTCCAATTGTGTGAGGTGGGTCACGCTTTACCCCCAGGGGTGCGTTAAAGGGTTAAACGGCGCCAGGTGATGCCCACCCTTACCTGGCGCTTTTTAAGTGGAAAAATCCCCGTCTTTTTTAGGCGGGGATTTTGTTTTATACGGTAACTTTTGTACTTGGAAATGACTCGTCAATGAAGGCGTCTACGAATACCCTAGCTTGTTGGATGATCGCGGGGAGCTTCTCTCTTTCGGGTGGGGCAAATGATCCCAGGACAAAATCGGCATCGTGGACACGGTCGCGAAGTTCCGAGTAGATGCCAATGCGAATGCGTTTATGCGCCTGGCCGATGTGCGCATTGAGAGATTTCACTCCGTTGTTACCGGCGTCGCTGCCCTTTTCGCGCGTACGGATGGTGCCAAGCGGGAGTGCCAAGTCGTCGTGAATAACGAGAAAATCTTCCTCTGGCTTTAACTTGTAAAAATCAATCAAAAGCCGGGCTGATTGACCGGTCTCGTTATAAAAAGTAGTTGGCTTTACGAGTAGGATTTTTTCGCCCCCAGCCGAAAATTCGGCAATATCCGCATGGAATTTCGGTTTTTTGCTAAAATCGACCTGCTCTGTCCTAGCGATTTCGTCCACCGCCATAAAGCCAATATTATGACGAGTCATTTGGTACTGCTGACCGGGGTTGCCCTGGGCGAAGATAATTTTCATACTGCTACTAGTATAGCGACAGATGAAACGAAAGACTACTTGTCTTCAGGTTTTTTAGCGGCTTCTTTTTCCTGTTTGTACTTTTTGGTAACAGGAGCCTTGCCGGCTGCGACACGTTCTTTATTGGCTTTGATCTGCTTTTCGTCGCGGAACGAGAATTTAATCGGGGTGCCTGCGAAGTTATAGGTTTCGCGCAGGAGGCGCTCGAGGTAGCGTTTGTAGCTCCAGTGAACGAACTTTAGATTGCTGCCATAAATAACAAACCACGGCGGGTTTTTGTCGGTCTGAACCATGTAACGAAGCTTTGGATGAGTGTTCTTGAGTCCTGCTGGCGGGTGTTTTTGCACGGCCTTTTGCAAGAGGTCGTTAAGAACCCGGGTTTTGGTCTCTTGTTTGCGGCGGGCGTCGATATCAAGCGCAAGATCAAACAGTTTGGTGACGTTCTGTCCGGTAACGGACGACGTGAAGATAAGTGGAGCCCAAGGGGTAAAGTTAAAAGTATGAGCGATTTTTGGTGCGAGCGCATCACGCGTGAAGGCGTCCTTGCCTTCGACCGAGTCCCACTTGCTGATAACAAGCGCCATACCCTTGCCAGCCTCGTCGATGATGCCTGCTAGGCGCTGGTCGAGTTGCGTATTCATTTCGTTCACATCCATGAGTAAGAAGCAGATGTCGGCTTCTTCGATGGCCTGAAGCGTACGGAGCACGCTGAATTTCTCGATGCCAACCTCTTGCTTGCCTGGTTTTCGCATGCCGGCGGTGTCGAGCAGTTCGATATCGCGGCCGCCGTAACGAAGCGCGACGCGGTTGACATCACGGGTGGTGCCGGCAATATTTGCGACGATAGCCTGCTGTTTGCCCGCCAGTGTATTGAATAGGTTCGACTTACCGACGTTTGGTCGGCCAATAAGCGCGATGCGAAGGATGTTATCTGACTCATCCTCGTGCCTGGCTGGAATGTGAGTGACAATTTCGTCGAGAACATCAACGACGCCCTGGTTATGCTCGGCACTCGTGCGAAGGATCGTTTTAATGCCAAGGCGCTTGAATTCGTCAACCGGAAGACTTTCCTTGAGGTCAGCTTTATTAGTGACCAGGATGACCGGCTTTTTAGACCTTAGGGCCTTTTTTGCGACGAAGCGGTCCTGATCGCTGACGTACTGGCTGCTATCAACGACAACGAGGATAACATCAGCTGCTTCTGCGGCCTCTGTAATTTGCTCCTGAATGCTTGCCTCGAACTCGTCGTTAGGGTCTTTTAGACCGGCGGTATCGACGAGCCAGAAGTTGTGGTATTTGTGTTCAACGCGGCCAAGAACGTTATCGCGGGTAGTACCTGCTTCACGGGCAACGATAGCCTGCTGGGCGCGGACCATACGATTAAAAAGCGAACTCTTGCCGACGTTCGCCTGACCGATAATTGCAACGGTTGGTAATTTAGAAGCCATAATTTACGGCTAATTATAACAGAGGTATATAAAGTTTGCGAGCATAAGCGGTGTTATTGTTGAGATGCGTATACTATTGACAAAACACCTATAAATATGTTAAAGTAGATAAGATTGCTTATGTAGTCGCACTTTTACGTCGGCGAAGTGGGATGTCTGTGCTTTAGGGAGCTTAGACACCTCGCTTCGCCCCAAGCGAAGTTTGAGGTACTGTCCGGGAGGACAAAACCATGTTGGACACCATCCTGCACAACCACACCCGCACCGTCGTCGACGGTGAGGGCCGCCAGGTGACCGTCAAGGCCACCTGCGCCGAGGTCAACGGCCTCATCGGCTCCCACGTCGTCGACGGGCTGGTGCCCGACGGCAACGGCGGCCAGAAGATGGGCCCCGTGGTCATCTCCTGCGCCGACGCCCACGCCGAGCTCACCCGTCTGACCACCGCCGAGCAGAGCCTGACCGCCCAGGTCGGCCAGCTCACGACCCAGGTCGCCACCCTCACCGCCACGGTCGAGGACCAGGTGCGGCTCATGAAGGGCGCGATGCAGATCGTGTTCCGCATGGGTCCGGAGCTCAACCGGCTCCTGGCCGAGGGTCTCGCCGACCCGGTGCTCACCGACGACGGTACGGCCGTCAAGGTCGACACCATGCTGTTCACGGTCCTGATCGACTCGTTCGGCGAGGAGATCACGGTCCGCGACCGCTCCGGCGTGGTCCCCGACCGCACGTTCGCGGTCGTGAACGGCCGCATCAGCACGGACAACCAGACCCTGCTGATCGGCCACGTCGAGCGGATCAAGAAGGCCGCGGGCGACGACGGCAGCGACCCGGTGATCGGCACGATCGGCCTGGTCAAGACCGGGCAGCGCCCCGCCTGACACCTCGCTTCGCGCGACAAGCAAGACGGCGTAGCCGGCCTGCACTCCGAAACGTCTCGGGGAGTGGGCCGGCTCGCCGGTACCACCCCTAAAATGATAGACCCACCCGACGAGGTGGTTTTTTATTTATATCACCTAGCGCATATCGACAAACGCGAAGTGTTTTGTCTTCATATCACCGAGTGAATAATTGCCGAACTGTACGCGGTGCAGCACTGTTACCTCGTAGCCAAGTGCACTAAACGTGCGGCGGATTTGGCGGTTGCGTCCCTCTTTCATGGTGACTTGGTACGTGGTTTTTTCGCGGTCTTCAAGCCGCATGACAGTAAACTTGCTAATGCCGTCATCTAGCTGTACACCGTAGTCGCTGATCATCTGCTGATGGAGCGGCTCAAGCGGATGATCAAGCTGGACTTCGTAAATTTTCGTTTTGGCGAATTTGGGATGGGTCATGCGGAACGCAAAGTCACCGTCGTTTGTCAGAAGTAATAGTCCGGAACTATCTTTATCCAGGCGTCCTACTGGCTTTAGAACGCTCATCTTAGGCGGCAAAAAGGAGTAGATTGTCGGGTTGTCACCCTGTGCCTTTCGTGAACATACATAGCCCACTGGTTTATTAAGAGCGACATATTGCAACGGTGTCTTCTCTGAGACGGGTTGGCCGTTTGCCGTGACCGTGTCATCCGGGTGAATTCGGGCTCCTAAAACGGCAGTGTCACCGTTTATCGTTACTCTTCCCTTTTCGATTAGTTCATCAGCTTCCCGACGCGAAACACCCAGCTGTAAGGCTAGGTGTTTATTGAGTCGGATCAAATCCGCTGAGTTTTGCTCGTCGCTCATTAATGACTATTGTATCACTAGTTAGGACGAGGTGGTTGCGGGCCGGGGGTAAACGGAGCACTTGGCGGAGTTTGACTGCGCGGCGTTTCTTCAAAACTTATACCTGAGTCAGCTGATGCTGGAGGGGGAGGTGCTGGAGCCGCTGGCATGCTTGGCTGCGGGCCTGGTGTCATGGGCTGAGACGGAGCAACGGGTTGCGGGCCGGGAGCTGGTATTGGTGGTACTGGAGGTACCGGAGGAGCTGCTGGCGCTGGGGTATCTGCCTGACCTAACTCCTGAGCAATAAGAGTGCCAATATCTGCTTTTGCTTCAGGTTGAGAGATAGGATGGATGATGCGGTCGCCAAGGTTTGCTGGGCGCGTTGTAGAGAACGGCGCGGTTGGCTGCGGTAATGTGCTTGTCGGCGTGGGCGCAGGAGATGGTGTTGGCATCGAAGGGGCGGGCTGAGATGCAGGCGCTGCGGGTTGAACCGGAGCAGCCGGCTGTGGCGCCGGACTAGGATTTACTGCCGGGCGCGGCGGGACACCAGCCGGAGCGGGACGTGGAACGGCGCTTGGAGATGATGAACCAAAAGCTGCTGCGCTTGAAGATGAGGTTGGAGCATCGTTAAGTACTTCGTGTACAGTACGAACGACGTCTTCAATGCCCACCTGTGACTTAACCAGGTAACGATCAGCGCCGAGCGCTTCGCCGCGGGCACGTTGATCGTCGCTTGAAAGCGCGGTCATCATGATTACTTTGATGTCTTTTGTTTCGGTGGTTGAACGGAGGATGTCGAGCATGTCAAAGCCGCTGATCTTCGGCATCATTACATCGCTTACAATCAGTTGTGGGCGCTCTTTGATTGCCATCGCGAGCGCTTCTTCTCCGTCACCAGCCGACACGATGTCATAGCCTTCGGCTAAGAGTCGCACGCCATAGATTTCGCGCAAACTTTTGTCGTCTTCTACCAGCAATATTTTGGTCATATTATCCTCTATTGTACTTAAGGGCAGTAAAAAATACTATACCTCTTATGCTTGATTTTGCCCTCGCGGCGGGACGCTGACGGTGCCGTCGCGCGGCCGTAGATACTGATTTGGGTTTTGCTCGATACTGGAGAGCGGCACGTTCTGGTAGTTGGCCGGTCGGCCGTATTGTGGTGCCTGTGGGGCTTGGTATTGCGGCTGTGCCGGTGCTACGGGTGCTGGTGACGGCGGCTGAGGCTGAGGCTGAGGAGCAATTGACTGTAGTTGCTGAACGACAGTCTCGACGGGCGGGCTTGTGTATGTCTGATCGCCAGCGGCTTGGGGTTGCATGGCCGGCATTGACTGAGGAGTGGCCGCAGCGGCCGGAGCTGGTTGAGGTGTCGGTACCTCAGGAGCGGGCGGTTCTTCGAGGATAGGCTGGCTCACGACTTCACCCATCTCCTTTTCTTCGGCAATACTCGCTTCCTCGATGAGACGCATGGCGTCTTCATGTGAGATGCGAGGCAGCTCAAGATAGAAGGTACTTCCCTGTTTATACTGGCTCTCGGCCCAGATACGGCCTTCCATCGCTTCGGCGAGACGCCGGCAGAGATAGAGTCCTAGTCCGGTACCGCCGATCTCGCGGGTGTCGCTGTTGTCGACACGATAAAACTTTTGGAAGAGATGCGGCATGTCTTCGGTCGGAATACCGATACCACTGTCGGCGATGCTGATAGTTACGTGGTCTGTGTCGCCCGTGACGTCTATGGTAATGTCACCCTTGGGCGTGTATTTAATGGCGTTTTCCATGAGATTTGCAACAACTTCGCGCAGGTGGTCATTGTCAACATTGACGTAATAGACGGGATTAAGCTGACGTTCGCCGCTGCGCTCCTCTCCGTCGTCGGGTTGCGGCTTATAGAGGACACGGAGCCCTTTTTCTTCTGCCTTAGGACGCAGCCCCTGGACGATATCATGAACAAATTCAACGACATCGACGGCTTTTGGGTTATTAGAGAGGCGTCCGTCTTCTGCTTTCGAGACGTCAAGAAGGTCCTGGAAAAGCCTTCCAAGGTGCTGAGCGGATTCGTGGGCTTTGGTGATAAAATCACGTGCTTTGTCGTCGATTTGTGCTGTTGCCGGGTTAAGTGCGAGTCCGAGGTATCCTTCGATAGACGCGACTGGTGTGCGCATTTCGTGCGAAGCAGTGCTGATGAACTCGGCCTGCTCACGCTCCTCGGCCTTTTCCTTTGTGATGTCGCGAAATACGACAATAACACCTGAGCCTAACTGCCCTACGGGCGAGACGACGATGGAGACAAGGATTTTTTTGCCGGAGTTTGTCACGAGGCTAAGCTCATTGGACGTTACCTGCTCGTTATTGCCAAGTGCTTGGGTGATCGGATCGGTAGAAGGCTGGAGCTCCTCGCCTTTTTTATCAACCAGCTTCAAAACGGACTTGTAGTCGAGTGCCAGCGCATCCTGCTTGCCCCAGCCGATGATTCGTTGGGCGGCTGGGTTGATGAGTTGGATAACACCTTGGCTATCAAGTGCAATGACGCCGTCGGCGATAGCATTAATCACCACCTCTGACTTGCCTGCGACCTGGCTGAGCTCCGATGCTAGTTCTCGGTAGGCGCGGTCCTCTTTGTCGCCGGAAGAAGATTTGACGTGCCAAATTAAATAGCTAAGGCCTAGGGGGAGTTCACCTGCCAGAACAACCGTGAGAATCGCTTCTCTGCTGAGCGTGCCCCCCATAAATTCAAGGATCAAATAAGCAGTGATTGCTAAAAACAGCGGCGCGAGTGCATAAAGCCCGAAGACTCCCGCAAATACGGCAACAACCATCCAGAGCGCAATAAACGGCGACGAAACACCCCCAGTGCTGAGGACAAGCGTCGCAGTCATAGCTGCAAGCACGCCAAAAGCTGCAAATGACGCCCAGAAAATGTATTTTTTTGGCGCCCAAAGGTACGAGACGAATCCAACGATTAAAGACACACCAGCAAGAATCGCCGCACCCTCGCTAATAAGAAGCGCCGAAGCGATGCTTTTAACATCTGCAAAATACGCCCAAAAATGCAGCGCTAAAATAATGGCAGCAACAATCATTACCGCCTCGCATATACGGCGATGCCAAAAACGGGTCAGCGTTTGCGGTTTAATAGTCGGGCCCCCTATTTAGGAAATAATTACGCTTATGGATTATTATGGCGAAAAGAGGTGGATTTCGCAAGAGATGTCACACACTACTATGTGAGTTACAATGAAGCCATGAAGATATACGCGTATCCGGATGACGAAGACAGGATTACAGCGGAATTTATTACTTCTCATGAACCATACCCAGGATATTGGGCCGAAAGTGAAACATTTGCATTAAAAAACTTAGAGCAGCATCTGGCCGCGCAAAACGTGCACCCCGATCGATCGCGAAGGATTTTGGACGTCGGCTCAGGCGAAGGTCGGCTTCTCCCCTGGCTTGGTCGTTTTGCGGGCCATATTGTGGCGCAGGACATCGATCCTCGTAGGCTGGAAAAAGCTCAAAAAACCTATCCCGATGCGGCATTTGCGTCGGGTTCGGTATATGATCTTCCCGACGTCCCGTTTGACATGGTGGTGTGCAGTCATGTTATTCAACATGTCCCGACCAGAGAGTTCACGCTTTTGCTCTCTCGTCTGCGCATGCTGACAAAACCGGGCGGCATACTCGTGCTCGCGTTTAGCCGCGCACCAGTAGGACACGAGGGATATTTCATCGCTACCTTAGGTGAATCTCATTCCATTGATAGGGTGCATTTTAATAGCGCCTTAAAAACAGGCGTGGCCGGCGAACTCCCTTTTCGTTTGTTTGACCCGGAAAAACTGAAGAAAACGGCCAAGCGGCTCGGTTGGCTGTCCGAATGGGAATGGACATTTCATATCTTAAAGGATGAGGGTTATTCGGGAATGACCGTAGAGGAGCGGGATGGAACAGTAAACGCCGACCCCGCCTCTTCTCGTTCGGCCGGGCGCGATATGATGATGGTTTGGCGGCGAGGTGATTCGTAGTCTGTACAACCCTGCTCTTTTTTGGTAAAGTTACTAGGGTTAAAACAATTCGGCCTCATCGTCTAACGGTTAGGACACAAGGTTCTCATCCTTGCAATCGGGGTTCGATTCCCCGTGAGGTCACCATGAGATTATAATTTAAATACCCCACGAGTGTTTCGGGGGTATTTTTTGTTGGGAGCATATTAGTATGCTATGCAGAACGTGGGACGACTTGCTCTACGCCCGAGACCATCAGCCCATCGGCGCCGTAGCCTAGCGCCGTGTTAGCCGCGGTAGAGTTGGATACAATATGCCCTATTACCGGCTTGCCGTACGAAAGAATCGTGCTCCATGTACTGCTGTTTGCATTGTAGTCCATGCCCAAAATATCCCAACGGCCTTGGTACGTTGCAAAGTTGGCGGCGTCGGTTTGGTAAAAGTAGCCCCACGATTTATAGCCACGCGCTTTGGCAGCGTTTACCCAGCTGGAAGACACACCGTAGTACTTGGCGATGAATTTCTCGGTTGGAGTACCGGGCATGACGTCCATTTTATCGAGGATTTCCGACGCGTATCCTACCGCGGCTTTCGGGTCGACGAAAAATACATGGCTGTCGTAGTATGCTTCCATTAGCTCTTCCCAGCGCATGTATGGCCGTGCCGGTTGGCTCGGGTTAGTCGTGCCCGCAGCGGTAATTTGGTAGGCTTGAACTTCTGCCCAGGTGTGTGCCGAAGCGGTAAAGCCGGTTGTGCCGGATGTTCGGTCGAGCGTATCGTCGTGCAGGCCAAACCATACTCCGTCAGAGGTGCGCGCTAAAGATACTTCGAGTGCACCGACACCCCAGAACCCTGCCTGGGTGTAGGCATGAAGGCTCATTTCGGGCCAGTTAGCTGAGCCACCGCGGTGAGCCACATAAAACGGCGAAGTCGCCAGCATATTTGTAACCGTTGCATAGCCATTAGGAAACGGTCGCACTTCTGCAGGGGTTGATAACGTGTTCGTGGCCGAAGTGTAATAAAGATGCGCGGTACTAAGTGTGTCTAGGGCGCTGGTATACTGCACGGCCACGCCCGGATTAGGATCAGGCTCTCCAAGAGCGCGGATGATAATGGCAACACCCGAGGTTTGCGATTGAACGCCCGTCCATGTTAAGGCTTTGGCGCCTGGTGCCGTCGCTTCGATATCCTGCTGGTAAACAGCAAGGATTGTTTTTGACTGTGGCGCAGTAGACGACGGAAGATAGATGTGCTGCGTCATGCCGTTTGGTCCGCTGGCAATCGAATAGTCGATCTCTGAAGTGAACTGGGCGTTATATGTGACAAGCAGCAGGTTTTTAGTGGTTGCAGGCGTCGGTGGCTGAACGGTGATGGTCTGCGACGAAGTGTTGCCATATGGCGACATGCCTACGATTGTATTGTCCAGATCGGCACCGCGCACGATAAACATTTCGGCCGCTACTCTTCCTCCAGCTACTGAATCGGTTGCAGTGAATGTAAAGCTATTTTGCGTAAGTACTGAAGCTGTCGGTACCGGCAGGGTGTAAAAGGCAGTAATACGGTGGGCTGCGCCGCTTACGAACGGTGCGCTTGCCCGGGACCAACCACTTGAGGTGAAGTCACTGGTAGCTGTCGGGCTTTGGCCGGAAAGTGCCATGACGAGCAGGTCGCCATCTTGAATGCCCGCGGGCTTATTAATCGTAAAACTAGTGATAGCGCTCGGCGTTTGGTATGTCGTTGCGACTCCGACAATAGTCGGACGTGTGATTGCTGGCGGAGACCACGTCCCTGCCTTGAACGCGACAAGTTCTCCGCCCAGTACTGTCGCCGAGGAGTCAAACGTTGCTGTGACCGTGCCCGTAGGCCCAGCGGAGGTTCGGTATTCGTACCCCATGATGGCACCAGTATTAGCGTTGGCACTGCCCGAGGGTGAGGTTTTATATCCGCTAAAAGCTGTTAGCAAGCTTGTTGCCGTTGGCGAGGTGGTGTTGGCGGAGTTCTGTTGGTGGATGCCGGCGAGCAGTAGTGTCGTAGGATTTATTGTTGTAATGCCAGGGATGTTAATAGAGGTTGTATTACCGATGCTGGTAAACGCGGTAGAGGCTGAGTCTTCAATATTA
>DASUVJ010000003.1:0-9491 GCA_036378995.1 Saccharimonadales bacterium (SeqCode) | reverse complement strand
CTGGCAGATCTTCAAGAAGCTGAACAATAGTGTATTTTTGAGTGAATTTTTCCATAATGTTAGATAAGCGCTTTTACGATTCCGATTGCGGCAACTATTAGCCAAATAATATTAAGGGCAACGGGTTGAAAATCCTTTTTTGTATACGATGATATGATAATCCCCAATGCTCCGACAAAATTAAGCAGGCCGTATACAAGAGTTTTGGGATGGATGATTTCAAGCGTCGTTAGTGTAAAAGCAATCAAAATCATGATTACACCCACCCAGCCAAACACATCGTTTCGTTTCATGTTTTAACTATAGCATTACTAAATATATTTTCGAGACTTGCTTTGTTATGATGTAGATATGCCTAAAAAATCAAAAAATAAAAAGAAAATACTGTTTCGAGTGCCATTTGGTAGGCGAAAGATTGAAGTTTCTAAAGTAAGACTTCAATGGTCAATTCTAATTATCCTTGTATTATCCATGATTTTTGCCCAGGTGTCGGGCTTCTATCCGTATGTCTATAATTACGCACGATGCGATGAAGCACCGGTGGAAGTGAGGGAAGGATATTACAGAATATCTTTCGATGAAACCTATGGGATTCATTTTGGAAGTGACTATAGCTACTGTCTTGATGAGTTGCCATTTAGTATTCCGAGAGACCCTGCAACTAAGATTGGTAAAGCTGAGGCTAAGGCGGCGGCAAATCAGAAGATCAGACGAGAGCAGCTCGCGGCAGCATATGATGTGCATGTACCTGTGGGCTATGATGTCTCTGAAATTCATACGAATGAATATAGTGACGAGTTTCGCACTAGCTTCCTCGTGACAACCGATTCAGGCCGAGAATTTTATGTTAGGGAAATGAAGAAAGATAGCGACTTTAGCTATACTAATTTGTGCTCGAAGCCTGGAACAGAAAATTGGTCTGGAAGAATCATCGGTTTGGATGCCAAAGGACGCGAGATTTGCAAAGTAAATCCAAGTAAATACATTTCCGACTACGTAGTCGGCATTAATATAGGCAATACTGCTATTATGCTGCAAACTCCCGGTAGTGAAGATGAGGCGCTGAATGCAGAGGCTACGGCCATCTTTAGTGCCATGGAGCCGCAAAAGAACTAATTTAGGATAAATATCCGCTGATCTATTGTAAGTTCGGGAAAGTTGGGTCGGATCTAGCAACTTGAATGTATACTGAACCCATGGAACCGTTTAAAGAAATACTAGCCGCTGGTGGACACGCTAATTCACTCGGGCGTTCAGGCGAAGTTTTAGAAGCAGTGCGAACTGATAATACAAAAATGGATGAACTTTTTGAATGTATATCTCACGAGGATGCATGGGTGCGAATGCGCGCAATCGATACATTCGAGAAGCTGGTAAACGAAAAGCCAGAGCTTGCTGGGCCGTATCTGGACGCTATTTTTACAAAGCTGACAAAAAGCGACCAACCATCTATACAGTGGCATCTTGCCCAAATATTCAACGAAGTCACTTTAAACGATGATCAGCAAAAGCAAGCAGTTTTGTGGCTAAAGCAGCGAATAAAAACCACGGATGTTGACTGGATTGTCTCTGCAAACACAATGAAAACACTACTAAGCTTTTGCAAAAAGGGGATAGTATCGGATGATGAGCTCCGACCACTTTTTGAAACGCAAACCGCACATGACTCCAAGTCTATTCGTAAAAAGGCCACGGGATTTTTACAGGAGCTTAAATCGGCATAGTTGGATGTAAGTAGCGTATCATTAGAGTATGTCTATTGTTCTGCGGCGCCTCATTGCGTTTTTACTAGATACCCTCATTCTGGCGGTATATGCCGGGGCATTGTTCTTTTTTGTCTCACCGGTCGTGCGACCGTTATTTGCGGCCTCGGCCTTACAGGCTGAGCTTACTGGATTTGTGCTGCTTACGTTACCGTTCGTGCTTTATTTTATCCTAAGCGAGAGCTCGGCAAGGTCGGGAAGTATAGGGAAGCGCATCATGGGACTGAGCGTGCTGAATAGTAAAACTAAAAAGAGAATTGGCCTTGTTCAGTCTGTTAAGCGCTCTGTTATCAAGTTTCTTCCATGGGAGTTGGCGCACTTTGCTATTTGGAACGCATTTATTTTTGAATCGGATTTAAGCAGTGTTGCCATGGTCGCCTTGGTGTTTTGCTATATTCTAGCGGGAGGTTATATAGCAGGGCTGGTGATGAAATCTCATCGTCCGCTGTATGATCGCTTGGCCGGCACGATAGTTATTAAAAAGTAGGTTTATTTAAATTTACCAAACTCGTACGCGGCTTTGTCTCTGTCGGCAATTTCGCGATCTTTAATGACATTTTTATACCATCGCATCCACATGCGTCCCAACTTAATTCTGCCGATTTGACTCAACCGGCGAGCTGAGGAGGTGACGGTCACATTGAAAAAAATGTGATATTTTGAGCCGCTATGATATGCCCGGAGTCCGTAATCTATATCCTCTGCATGGGCCATCTTTTCGTTAAAACCGCCTATACGGTCATGTGTGCGTTTCGTGGTAATGATGCACATTCCCGAAATAATAGGATTAGTTCGACTGACGGCCAAAAAATATAAATATGCTACCGCTCCAAAAATAATATCTATAAGCTTGCCGTCGTAAGGGTAAAGCACAGGGACGGCTACAAAGTCGTCTTTGTTTTTAATATCCTTCGCTATTCGTTTCAACGAGTATTTTGTAAGTTCCGTATCGCCATCCAAGAACACGAGGTAATTGTATTTTGCTTTTGTCACACCATAGTTTCGTTGCCGCGACGTCCCTTTTTTGTACTTATACAGGGAAAGAGTAGGGATTTGCTTCATGTACTCATGAACGATATTAACGGTTTGATCAGTCGAGCCTCCGTCAACAATAATCACCTCGTATGCGCATTTGTAATCCTGGCCAACAATAGATTCTAAGAGTCTTGGCAAGTATCCTTGCTCGTTCAATGTAGGGATGATAATGGATATGGGCGTCATGTGTTTTAGGTCTTCATGCCAAAGCGCTTTACGGCTCTGGCGTGTGCTTTAGCGGCCTCTTCCTCCCTATTGTGAGGTTCTGCATTTGTAACTAATCCGTCAATCAGCCCCCTGGCAATAACGGATACTTCGTCGACCGCTTTATTGAATGCCTCCTCGTTTGCCTGCGAAGGATGAGTAAAGCCAGATAGTTTGCGAACAAATTGCAGGGAGGCAGCCCTGATCTCTTCATCTGTAGCGACCGGATCGAAATTGAATAATGTTTTGATATTGCGACACATTAGAACACCTACGATCTTTTGATTTATATTTTCAATGAGGATATCTGTAAAATCTTAGAAATGGTACCCCGGGTTGGAATCGAACCAACGGCCAAAAGCTTAGAAGTCTCTTGCTCTATCCACTGAGCTACCGGGGCGTACGGTGTCATTATAGAGGAAAAGTGCGCTTATCTCTAGTCGGGTTGTATTTTAAGGCTATTCTGAGGAAATGAGGTAAAATAAGAGCATAAGCGATTAACACGAAAGCAGTTATGGCACGACTACCGGTACCAGGTAATGATGAGGGTACGTGGGGAGAAGTTCTCAACGATTTTTTGTTGGCCTCTCATGACAGTGATGGTATCTTAAAACCTGGTAGTGTCGGGGCGGCTCAGTTACAATCGAACGCCGTTACTAATAGTAGTGTTGCAGATGGATCTATAACACAAGCTAAAGTCCAAAATCTTGTTTCTGACCTCGCTGCTACCGAAAAGACTGCCAACAGGGGCGCTAACAATGGCTATGCTCCGCTTGATTCTTCAGGCAAAGTGCCGAGTATTAACCTGCCGACGAGTACGGATGCAACTACTGGTACGAAGGGCGTTATTCAACTTGCGGGAGATTTGGGTGGTACGGCAGCAAGCCCGACTGTCCCTGGTCTAGCTGCAAAGGCGGATAGTTCGACCGTCGTTCAGCTTGCAGGCTCCAATGTTTCGACTCTTGGCTCATCGGCACTTCAGTATTTACGAATTAATATTCCAAACGACGGTAGTGACACGGCCACTTGGCCCGACCGAATGGCTTTTTATTACACGAATGTGCGCACTGGCTACCATAACGAATACGGCGAGCTACGCGCCCGGCCCGCAAAATCCAGTACAGTAGCACTGCGAGCAATGGGCTTTAGTTCGGGTTCGAGCGGGGACATCTTTCAGGTGTCTGCGGCGGATGCCTCAACGACATATCTTGGCGTTTCACAAACGCAGATAACAGCTAATGTTCCTGTTATCACTCCTAATTTGCCACGTAAAATTACGACAAGCGCTACTCCGCCGGCCAACCCGCAGGATGGCGATATCTGGTTTGACACGAGCGGTAATTAATCATGGCAGTGCGTCAAACCTACCTTTTTGACGAAGGCCCCGACGGTGCTTCACCTGCCATTTCGGGGGACATCATTGAAGTCAACGGGGCAACATATACCGGCGGTTCAAAAGACGGCCCCTTTGCATTATTGGGCAGCGGCGTCGGTACCCAGTACATAGGCATCGCCAATTCAGGTACGATCAACCACTCGGGATCTGTTTATGTAAAACCTGGCGGCCAGCCAACGGGATCCAACCGCTTCGTTAATATTACGACATCACAATTAGCCATCGTGGTGGCAATCAGAATCCATTCCGATGGTCATTTTGATGTGACGAACGGAGCAACTCGGGCAGGCGTAACGTCGTTTAGCTGGGTGGCTGATCAGTGGTATAGGGTGGATTGGCAGTTTAATCAGACTGTACAGGCATCACCAGTATTTACCGTACGGTTCTTTGTTGATCCTGATGCAACAGTTCCAAATGAAACCTTGTCGTTTACAGGATCTGGCGCTCCAGGGAATATGTCGCGATGGCGAATCGGTCTCTTTTCTAGCGCGGGTGCAAGTGCGGCGGTAACGCTCGATACGTTTCGTGTCGCTGATGGTCTTGAGTGGATTGGGCCGTACTCGAGCTCTTCATTAACAGGCAAGGGAAAGGTCTGGGATGCTGCATCTTCAACATGGAAAACCTTTACTCCAAAGGCATATAGCGGCGGTGTTGCTGTACCCGCAAAGGCAAAAGTATGGGATGCGGGAACAGGCACCTGGAAGGTGACGAAGTCCTAAACTATTTCTCGGCTTTTTTGGCTTTGCCGATTTTGCCCAGGTGGGTGTGCTCAAAGCCTTCAAAGTGCTTTAGGCCGTAGCCTTGGGCACGGTCCACAAAAATATGGAACAGCCATAAAAGAGTAACAAACAGCATCCATTTCATATCGAACGCAACGTATAGCGCTAGTAAAATCGCTGGTCCGATAAGACTATGACCGATGTTATAGGTGATAGCCCCGACCTTTTTATTAACCAAGTAGCCAGCAATACTAACATCAAAGGCTAAAAAGAGAATGATCAGCCAGTACCAGGCAAACCCGCCAACGGTCACGTAAAACAGGGCAACGAGCACTGCGGCAAATAAATATTCGGTACTGATGATTCGTTTCATATATTGAGAAAGCATGAGCTTAGTATATCAGATCCAACAAAAACAGACCCCGGAGGATCTGCTGAATGTGCATATGGTGCGGGCGGCGAGAATCGAACTCGCATCGCTTGCTTGGAAGGCAGGCATATTAGCCATTATACGACGCCCGCGTTGCTTCAGAATTATAACAGATTTTAGTCTATAATAAAAAGCATGAGCATAAATCGTTTTGTGCATGATAGTAACGAAAAGCCGTTTCATAGCAGCGGTTATGCCGAGGCGGCTAATGGCGGTAGCCTTGGCTCGACAAGCCATCAATCATTCGAGCAGCGTATGCGTATTGAGAAGAACCGCAGTACGATTCGTCAGTACCGCGATTCATTAGTCGCGCGTGAACACGATAAGCATCACAGAGATCGTAAGAAAGACAGATTCCACAGGGAATCGCCAGGTTTCAACACTCGCCAGGCGGCAAACGCAGGTGAGCAAAATCTAAGCTCCGGACCCGATGTCGGAGCGGGCGGATCAAATCGTCAGGCGTTTCGCGAACCGCCAACTCGGGGCTACAATCCCTACGGTTAAAACGCCTTTTCATCCCTGTAAATCTATGCTACAATTGCGTAGTATTTGGCGAATGTAGCTCATCTGGTTAGAGCGTCGGGTTGTGGTTCCGAAGGTAGTGGGTTCGATCCCCATCATTCGCCCCAAGTAAAATGTCTCGCATTTAGCGGGATATTTTATTTTGTGGTGTATGCTTTTAATATGACAAAAAGTCTCAAGATCGTCTCCTGGAATATTGCAGGGGGACGAAAAATGAAATCGCTCGATCACTTTGATTATGAAGAGGAAGATCTAGAGTATTTCGCCTCGCAGATTCGTAAGTTTTCTCCGGATATCGTCTGTATGCAGGAGAACCACAGTAATGAAGACCGTTCTGTGGCGCGGGAGTTGGCTGGTCTTTTAGGCCATGATTATGTCTACGAAGAGGCGATTAGCCCGTCACATGTCGATCCGCAGTACCGATTAGGCATGGCAATTATCGCAAAGCGACCTTTTGAACATATCAAAACCACGATGTACCCATACCCTGAATTTCCCCTTTTCTTTTCCGATGGGCGACCGGCAGAGGTGCATCATAAAGCTCTGCAGGTCGTGTCGTTTGAGGGGTTGATGGTTGCCAATACCCAGATGCTACCCCTGGGAGTGTTTGGTGCAGCTTATGATAAGGGTGAGGGTAGGGATCTTGCCAGAAAAATCGATCGAGTTCTATGTGAGTCGCTCGCTGCCCTTTTTGTATTCTGCGGAGACTTTAACTTTAATTCGCCGGCAACTATTTATCCCGAATTCTTCTCTCGTTCGGGGGCTACTGACGCGTTGCCAGATGTCTTGACTCGACCCAACAAAGAAGGGCTAAAAAAGACCCCGGACCATATATTGTTTTCTGGTCCGGAGCTTGTGCGATCAGAAGTGTTAGAGACGCAGTCTGATCATTATCTCTGTTTTGCAGAGTTTAGCTATTAAATCTCGCGCAGCGTTTCGATCTCAGCGCCGAGGGTGTTTAAGCGATTGGCAAAGTCCTCGTAGCCGCGGTTAATTGAATAAACGTCGCGCAAGGTAGAGGTGCCGGGTGCAGCGAGCATGGCAAGTAAAATAACAACCGATGGGCGAAGGGCAGGCGGCGCAATCACGTCAGCCGGCTTCCACTTGGTAGGGCCGGTAATGTATACGCGGTGCGGATCGACCAGCTCGATGGTGGCATTTAGCTTGGTGAGCTCTGTAAAGTAAATTGCTCGGTTTTCGTACGACCAGTCGTGTACAAGCGTACGGCCTTTGGCAACAGTGGCGATAAGGCCAAGGAACGGCAGGTTGTCCATGTTAACACCAGGGAATGGCATACTGTGGAGTTTATCCTTAGGGGCAACGAGGCTCGAGTGTTTTAGATGAACATCTACTAAGCGTGTTGAGCCGTTGCGGGCTTTGTATTCGTCGCTGAGCTCGTACTGCAATCCCATACCTTCAAGTACGGCCAGTTCCAGCTCGATAAACTCAATAGGCGCGCGCATAACGCTGATTTCAGAATCTGTTACGATGCCGGCGGCGATCAGGCTCATAGCCTCGATCGGATCTTCGCTCGGGTAGTATTCAACATCTTGGCTGATCTTCTTTTTACCGGTAATTTTAAGGGTAGTCGTGCCGATTCCCTCAATTTTTACACCCAGCTTTTGCAGGAAGAAACAAACATCCTGAACCATATAGTTAGGGCTGGCATTACGGATAGTAACCGTGCCGTCGTAAAGGGCAGCTGCCATAATGACGTTTTCGGTCACGGTATCGCCGCGTTCGGTGAGTAGAATAGTCTTATCTACTGGCGTTTCTTTGACGACCGCATGGTAATAGTCGGTGTTTGGACGAGCTTCAACGTCCATGCCAAACGGCGCTAAGCCTACGAGGTGCGGCTCCACGGTGCGCGTACCAAGGTTACAGCCGCCGGCAAACGGCAGTTTAAAGTCTTTATATTGGTGAAGCAGCGGGCCTAAGAACATAATGACGGTGCGCGTGCGTTTTGCAGCAGCAATATCCATGTTTTCGAGCTCAAGGCGCTTTGGAGGAATAATCTCCAGGTCGCTGTCGTTAATCCAGCGGATCTTTACGCCAATACTGGTAAGAACCTCAATGATTCGGTTGACCTCTTCGATCTTTGCGACACGGCGAAGGGTAGTCTTGCTTTTATTTAAAAGGGCAGCACACAAAAGGCCAACGGCAGCGTTCTTGCTGGTTTTTACCTCAATGCTGCCGGATAGTTTTTTGCCGCCGTGCACGCGGAAGTTCATCTTGCGTGTGTCATTAAGGGTGACGATATTGCTCGAGAGTACATCGCTAATACGTGCGACCATCTCAAGACTTACGTTCTGACCGCCCTTCTCAATGCGGTTAATGGCACTTTGTGATGTACCAAGCTGTTCTGCAAGATCAGCCTGGGTAAGGCCGCGGTTGACGCGGTTTTCTTGAATAAGTTTTCCGATTTTTACTTTGTAGTCATCGTTGCTCATGAATTAATTATATCACGGATGATATAAAACAAGCCTAAAATACATAAAAAATGAAGAATAGGGCTCAAATTGGGAGTTCTTTAGTCGCGAGATGCTTCTCTATCTGATACAATACAAATATGATCTAATTTGCTGCATCCACCACGACCGAACTTATTTTAACCAAGGGGATTCATTATGAATGACACTGATATTGCAGCATTAATAGCAGGTGAAGAGCAGCGCGAACGCGATGGCCTAGAGCTTATTCCAAGCGAAAACTATGTCTCGCGCGATGTACTAACGGCACTCGGAAGCATCTTTACTAACAAATACTCTGAAGGCTACCCAGGACGTCGTTACTACGGCGGCCAAGAATTTACCGACCAAGTGGAGCAGCTGGCAATTGACCGCGCTAAAAAGCTGTTTGGTGCAGATCATGCCAATGTGCAGCCGCATTCCGGTGCGCCGGCCAACGAGGCGGTGTATAGCGCATGGCTAGAGCCGGGCGATACGGTGCTTGCGATGGATCTGTCGCACGGCGGCCACTTAACGCACGGAGCGCCCGTAACCCGCAGCGCGCATCTATATAACTTTATCCGTTACAAAATGAAGGACGTTGAGACGGGCGAGATCGACTACGAAGAACTTCGCCGCCTGGCGCTCGAGCACAAGCCAAAGATCATTCTTGCTGGTTTTAGTGCGTACCCGCGTGAGCTTGACTATGCCAAATTTGCTGCAATCGGAAACGAAGTCGGCGCGCTTTTGATGGCCGACATGGCGCACATTGCCGGCCTGATCGCTGGTGGCGTAGCGCGTAATCCATTCGATGACGGGTTCCATGTTATTACGACGACGACACACAAAACTCTCCGTGGTCCGCGTGGTGGTTTGATCCTTTCAAAAGGTATTGTTGGCAACCCGCTTAAAAAGCCAGAAAAAACGATCGAAAACATCCCAACCCTCATAGACCGTTCAATCTTCCCTGGTATG
>DASUVJ010000002.1:0-14787 GCA_036378995.1 Saccharimonadales bacterium (SeqCode) | reverse complement strand
ATGTTCGTAGTAACAAGGATAAAGCCCGTGCATGGCATCAGTTATTGTGCCGCTAAAGGCAATTACTACCATGTGCTTGCCCGGCGCCATGTCTTGGTGTGTAATGATAACTTCATCATTCTCGCCGTCGCGCCACTGCGCCTCTTTGCCATCGAACGTCACCGAGTGAATGGAAAGTTCTTTTGCATGAACCGAGATTACCTCGGATGTTGGCTGCGAGACTCCATGAATAGATACCGTCCCTTCGAATGTTCTGTTTTGCCCGTCGAGTTTCATCGATAGGTCGTAATGGTCTGGTATGAACTGTTCGATTAAGTGGGATACGGTCTGCATATCTTTATTGTAACAAAGGTATAATGAGTTCATGAAACGCGTCTATAGGATTCGGCGAACGATCGGGCTGATTATTGCGCTAGCTGTAGTTGTCGGAGGGATTTTTCTTCATCCGAGTTTTTATGATGCCGCGCAGCAGCCAGGTGCAAGTCAAGCCGCTACCGGCGAAGCGGCGACGGCGCTAGAGGAACTGCCGGTAAAAGGACGCGCCCCTAAAACTGATTACTCTCGTGATCAGTTTGGCGGAGGTTGGGCCGAGGATAATGGCTGCGACACGCGAAACACTATTTTGTACCGGGATCTTAAAAATGTAACCGTGGATTCCGAGTGTCGAGTTATCTCGGGGATGCTGAATGACCCGTATACAGGAAAGACAATCCAATTTACGCGCGGCGAGACAACAAGCGATGACGTGCAAATTGATCATGTAGTGGCACTGAGTAATGCTTGGCAAACAGGCGCCCAGCAACTAGATCCTTTAACGCGCGAAGAGCTGGCAAACGATCCGCTTGAGCTTCTTGCTGTGGACGGCGCGGCTAATCAGCAGAAGTCTGATGGCGACGCCGCGACGTGGCTTCCTTCAAATAAAGCATTCCGTTGCCAGTACGTTGCACGGCAGATTGCTGTTAAAAAAAAGTACAGTCTTTGGGTGACGCAGGCTGAAAAAGAGGCGATAAAGAGGGTTCTTGCCGGTTGCCCTGGTCAGCATCTCCCATAGGGCGTGGGGGTGCAGATTCTAGAAATGAAACTGCCGTGCCCCTGTGATGGGACACGGCTTTCGCTTCACCTCCTTCGGAGTAGTGGGGATTGCCTCACCGCTAGAGCGTACAGCCTTTGCGGCAGAAGCCGTGGTTGCCTTGGTCGCAGACGACGCAGTTCTCGTCATCGCAGCACGACCCTTCCGCTCGCGGCGGAACCGTCACGACGGGCGTCGCGGCGGATGGTGCTTCCGGCAGCGGGAGCTTGGTGATGGCCAGTTCGTTCCAGTTGATGAACGGCTGACCGTCGACCCAGTTCCAGCTAGCGCCGGCCTTGGCCTTGCATGCCTCACGAAAGCGGATGCAGACGTGCTGCCTCGCGCGGTCGCGCGCTTCCGTGTTATGGCCGTCAAGCGCAGCCTGCTGGCGGGGCGAAACGTAGATGTTCGCCTCGCCGAGCCCGGCGTGCCTGACGCGATGCGTGGGTGCCATTGGCACTCACACCACCTCCTCGAAGTAGATGTGCGGACCACCGGCGGTGGTTCAATTATATATTATACCACTTTAGCTTATATTTGTAAATTGCTCTGAGGTAAAAAGAACCCCCGGTCTCCCGGGGATGTTTATTAGACGGTCTTAGCTTTTTTGGGCTTTTTGACTTCGCGTCGTTTGTCTTGTCCTTTTGCCATAGAAAACTCCTCATTATAGTTTGTGGACCAAATGATTGTTAGCTCTTCATGGTGAATCAGGACTCCTATTATGTTGCTGCTTAAAATTATAGCATCTTCAAACGGGTTTATAATAGAAGAGGAGCAATTAAACGTAAGGAGGATATATGCCAAAGTACGGAGAAAAAGCTCAAAAGGAAGTTGAAAAGGCTGTCAGCGAAATGAAAGACGGCAAGCTGAAGATGGGTAAATCCGGTAAGAAGGTAACTAGCCAAAAGCAGGCTGTTGCCATCGGTCTTGATAAAGCACGTCGCGCGGGCGGAAAAGTCCCCAAAGACAAAAACTAGAACGGAAGTTTACGGCGCAGTTTTTTGCCGATTTTTGCTGTAAAAACGATTACTTTACGGCTGAACTCCAGAGAGTTCTTCGCCCACCAAGTGAGTGGATCCCATAGCCAGTTACTAAATCGTTTGAGCCATCCCGCCTCTTCGTTTGTTTTACGCTGAACCTTCCCGCCAAGATGCGGTGAAACGACAGCTACAAAGAAAACAACGATAAGAGCGGCAAAGATAACAATTGTTGTCATGATTTTATTATAGACCTAAGCAAATCGAGAGGGAAATATGAAGAACCAATACGAAATGCAAGATCCGACAAAACAGTACCCAGTCATGGATATTCCGGAGCAAAAACAGCCCGAGCCGGGGCTTGATGCTAAGCTGCAGCCGCAGGCAGATCACGGACAAGATACCTATAAAGGAACGGAGCGGCTAAAGGGCCGCAAAGCGCTCATTACTGGTGCCGATTCTGGCATTGGACGAGCTGTTGCAATTGCTTATGCACGGGAAGGTGCAGACGTGGCGCTCAATTATCTTCCGAGTGAGGAAGAAGACGCGAAAGAGACAGTTCGTATTTGTGAGGCTGCTGGCGTAAAAGTTGTGTCCCTGCCTGGCGACATTAGTGATGAATCCTTTTGTAAAATGCTGGTGGAGGACGCCGCAAAAGAGCTGGGCTCCATTGATATTCTTGTAAATAATGCCGGCAAACAGGTTTATATCGAGAATATTGAAGACCTTACGACCGATCAGCTAAAAAAGACATTCGAAACGAACATTTTTGCTATGTTCTGGATAGTAAAAGCAGCCTTAAAACACATGCCAAAGGGTGCGAGTATCATAAATACCGCATCGATTCAGGCCTACCAGCCGTCAGAAGGATTGCTTGATTACGCGTCTACCAAGGCGGCCATCGTTGCCTTTACCCATGGACTTGGTAGGCAGCTCGCACCTAAGGGTATTCGGGTGAACGCCGTAGCGCCGGGGCCTATTTGGACTCCGCTTCAGCCGAGCTATGGCCAGCCGATGGAAAAGCTGGTGGAGTTCGGCCAAAATACCCCGCTTGGCCGTGCCGGACAACCGGCGGAGCTTGCTCCCGCATTCGTCTTTTTGGCCTCGCAGGAATCGAGTTATATTACAGGGGAAGTCATCGGCGTTACTGGTGGCAACCATCTACCGTAGCGTAGTAATAAAACCACCGGTCGTTTGGCCGGTGGTTTTCTATTTATGCAAGTGCGACGAGTTCGATGTCGAATACCAAGTCAGAGTTTGGCGGGATATTAGCAGCTGCCCTGACCGAACCGTAGGCCATCTCGGATGGAATGACAAGCCTGCGTATGCCGCCAACTTTCATGCCTGGAACACCTTGTGTCCAGCCTTGGATTACCTGGTGGAGCCCAAAAGTGATTGGATCGCCAAAATCATGCGAACTTTGAAAGATCGTACCATCTTTGCAAAGTGCGCCTGTATAGTGCGCGGTAATCGTCGCGCCTTCGGGGACGACCTCGCCATCTCCTTCTTTAATATCAATGATTTGCAAGTCGGTAACTTTTGCTACCGGTTCAAAACTTGCCAGTTTCGTTCCTTCGAGTGGGGTCTGTGATGTCATGTCCTCATTTTACTATCAATCCGTAAAGTTATAAAATAGGTACGTAAAAGGAGGTAGCTATGGATGCACGAGCACTAGAAAATGAAGCCGGTAAACTTCGTACGGATGCAACGAGTATGCAGAACCAGGCGGGCCAACTAAAATACAATGCTGATGGACACAATCGTGACGGCGACGCTCAACGCGCTGAAGTCGAAACCACTCAAGCGGCAGAGCTGAACGATAAAGCACAAGCCCTTGAGGAGCAGGCGGCAGAGCTTGACCGTCAGGCCGCGCTTCAGATTGCGCAGGCACGGGATATCGAGAAGGAGCAGGAACGTTTGACGGCCGACTACAACCAGCAAATGAAAGATCTTGAGAAGCAAAAGAACGACCTTGTCGGGGGAAGAATCGGCCTCTTTTAGTCAGCATATGGCGAATGAGTTTGCATTTTTAGAGAGTCCGTCAAGCGAAGTCGCGCCGCAGCTTCTTGGGTGTATGCTCGAGTTTGGCGAAGGCGATAATCGTCATAGAGTCCGTATCGTTGAAGTAGAGGCCTATGACCAGACCGATGTTGCGAGTCATAGCTACCGCGGCGAGACGGAGCGCACGCGGGTGATGTTTGGACCGGCGGGGTATTTGTATGTGTATTTTACCTATGGGATGCATTACTGCATGAACGTCGTCGTCGGGCAAAAAGGCGAAGGTGCAGCCGTACTTATTCGCGCCGTAGAACCCGTTAACGAAGATGCGCAAGCGGCATTGCGAATGCGCCGAAACAAATCAGGAATCGAGCTTACGAATGGTCCGGCTAAACTTTGCCAAGCGCTAGGGGTGACGAAGGCTATGAACGGCCATGATCTTTCCATGCCACCCCTGCGGCTTATTAAGGGTGGGCTCAATAAAAAAGACGCAGTCGTAGTGACGACCCGAATCGGCATACGTGAGGGCAAGGACGTGCCTTGGCGATTTTATATAAAAGGCAACCCGTACGTTTCGGTGGCTGAAGCAAAATAAAAGACCCGTGAAGGGTCATGGGTTCTGGAAGAGTGACAGAGTGAGAATACCGCGGGACGGGCTGACCTGGCGGCCGGCCCGTCCCTTCGGGGCGTCTCAGCGCGGAGTGTTCCGCAGCCATTGAGCCTGCGTGTCCGGGTCTTCCTCCAGTGCCTTGGCCAGCGGGTTGCCAGGCCTTGCACGGTGGAACGCCCAGGCCGTGACGGCGCAGATGAGCGCCAGGCAGCCCGCCAGGATGGTCACCCAGGGGTAGGTGCTCATGAGGCCGGTGAGGTGCTTGGCGATCCACCGGCCGATCAGCCAGTATTCACCGCACCCCGTGCACAGCCAGGCGATCATCTCCGCGGCCGAGAAGACCACGGCGAGCATCGCCAGGCTGAAGAGCACGTACAGGAACGGGTCGCTCTGGTCGGCTGTACGGTCGGTGCTTCGGTTGGAAATCAATGCAGGGCCCTTCGTCAGACTCACTCTGTCGTCGTGTCCGCGTCGCGTTGTAACACTCGCGGTCATCATTATTTATATTACCATTTATGCACAAAAAAGTCAATATTACGAACAGGGGTGGATAAAAGTATTGACATAGGGCGAAAGCAGGAATATTATATTCGTTAGCACTTCGTGTGATCGCTTTTCGCGGCGATCCGACTCTCGAGGAGATGAGAACGTTGCAGGACACTTCCGCAGCTACCACCACACCCCTGAGCCGTAAGGCCACCGCTACGCCTCCGAACACCACCTCCACTACGGGGGAGGGCACGCTCACGCGCGTCCAGGTGCTCGCGATGATCGCAGGACACCAGGCGTCCCGCGACGCCATCCGCGCCATCTGCCACTGACGGCTGAGCGCGCGGCCTGACGCGAATGTGCATCGCCGACCGTCCCCGAACTCGAGGGGCGGCCGGCGCACATTCACTATTGCAATGATTTAGCGAGAGAATTATAATACAGACAGTACATTCCGGCCGGCAGGTCGGAATTTTTGCTAGAAAGAGATAGTACTAAGAAAGGAAATAATAATGGAAGACATTAACATCAAGCAGCTTACCCTAGCTGTGCGAACTATTGCCGAAGAGAAGAACCTCCCGGAAGAAACCGTTCTTTCGGTTATCGAACAAGCTATTGCGGCTGCATGGCGCCGTGATAACGGTGAGCGCGACCAGGACGTTCGCGCCGAACTTAACGTTAATGACGGAACGGCAGATGTATTCGTCGCCCGTGAAGTTGTAGAGGAAGTCGGCAGCGACGCTGTCGAAATCAGCCTTGAAGACGCGAAAAAAGTAAAAAGCGATGCTGTTATCGGCGATATCATCGAGGAAAAGCACGAAGTGACTTCATTTGGTCGTGTTGCTGCACAAACTGCAAAGCAAGTCGTTTTACAGCGCCTGCGTGAGGCGGAGCGTGAAGTCGTGCTTGAAGAATACGAAGACAAGATCGGTACAATCGTTACCGGTACTGTTCAGCGCGTCGAGCCTCGCGTGATCCGGGTAGAGCTTGGAAAAGCGACCGGTATTATTCCTCAGAGTGAGCAGATCCAGGGTGAGTTTTATAGCATTGGTTCACGCATCAAGGTGTTTATTAAAGACATCGAGCGTGACAACCGTGGTCCTCAGCTGATTCTCTCGCGCGGTAACGAAGCTTTCGTTGAATACCTGTTCCGCCAGGAAGTGCCTGAAATGGAGACTGGTGCCGTTGAAATTAAGGCCATTGCCCGTGAAGCCGGCCGACGCACTAAGCTTGCTGTTCACAGCACGGTTCCTGGTGTTGACCCTGTTGGTACATTTGTCGGCGGTCACGGTACCCGTGTCCAGGCTGTTATGAACGAAATCGGCGACCAAGAAAAGATCGATATTGTTACTTGGGACGACAACTCCGAGCAGTTTATTCGTAACGCACTAAGTCCGGCAGATGTCGCTCGTGTTGAAATCGATGAGGATGCTAAGCGCGCCAAGGTATTCGTATCAGAAGACCAGCAGTCAATCGCGATTGGCCGCGGCGGTCAGAACGTACGTCTTGCTAGTCGCCTCACTGGCTACGAGCTCGATATTGAAACGGCTGCACCACGTGCCGAAAAAGCCGCGGAAGCAAAGGCTCCTCGAAAAAACATCGAAGACAGCCTCCTAAGCGCCGTTGAAGAATCAACAGAAGATTAATCTGTCTTTTACACAAAAACCCGTCCTCTGTCGGCGGGTTTTTATTTGAAAAAACGTTCTCCAGGCCTACAATAAAAGAAGGATGCAGACTGACTCATCGACATCTAAAAAGGCGCAGGCCGTTCAAATTGGAGCCTGGGCGCTTGCCGCGGGAGTTGTTTTAGCTGCAGGGTTGGCATGGGGTGAGGTCCGTTTGAACGGCGGAGCGCTTTCGGCGTATGATGTGTTTCCTCTGTTTGGGTTGCTTGCCTTTAGTCTTATGTGGACGCATTATGTCAGTGGCGCGGTGCGACGGCTGATGGATCTTGACACTAAGGTGCTGAGCGGGTTCTTTCGGGTAACAAGCGCGGCTGTGCTTGTTCTGTTGCTGCTTCATCCGACTATCTTTTTGACACAGCTCTGGGCGGACGGCTTTGGCCTGCCGCCGTTTAGTTACTTGCAGGTATATGAAGGAGGAGCGGAGCGTTTGGCATTGCTTCTAGGAACGCTCAGTCTGCTCGCGTTTCTTTTGTTTGAATTTCATCGCAAGTTTAAAAATGCTTCTTGGTGGAAGTATATAGAATATGCGAACCTGGCGGCGATGGCGGCGATTTTTTACCATGCGCTGACACTCGGCGGCGAGCTTGATCTCATGTGGTATAAGATGGTGTGGTTTACGTACGGTATTTTGTTAGTTATGGCGGTGGTGACAAATAAGATAATTACAAAAAGGAGGAAGACATGAATAAGCGCACGGTAGTGATTATTATCATCGCAGGAGTATTAATTGTAGGGGCTGCGACTGCATGGATGATGCTCCAACCATCCCAGCAAGCATCGGCGCCTCCATCGACGGATTCGTCAACTAAGCAAAGCCCTAGTGCCTCGGGTAAAGAGGTAACTGTTATGTACACCGATAGTGGATTTGAGCCCAAGAATGTAACTGCTAAAAAGGGTGATACATTACGGGTAGTGAATGAATCCGCTAATGGGCTCCAGTTTTCGTCGGACAGTCATCCGACGCATAGGGATAATCCGGAACTCAATATGGATACTTTGGAGCCGGGTGAGTCAGGTATGCTGGCACTGACAAAAGCTGGAGAGTGGGGATTTCATAATCATCTGAAAGACGAAGACACGGGTGTTTTAACAGTCACAGAATAGTTCTACCTCTGTTGCAAGTACGTTTGCATATAGCAGAACGTGGTATAATAAAAGCACAACAGGTAAATCCAAGGAGGAGGATGTAACATGGGAATCATTGGATGGATCGTACTAGGTGGATTGGCGGGCTGGGTAGCCTCCATGATCATGGGGAACAACGCACAGCAAGGGCTGCTTGGTAATATCGTCGTAGGTATTATTGGTGCTCTCATCGGAGGTTTCCTTGTGGGTGCACTCGGTGGCGAAGGCATCACTGGATTCAATCTCTGGAGCTTCCTCGTAGCGCTGCTCGGTGCGGTTATCGCCTTGTGGCTGATGCGCATGATGCGCGGCGGCAACAAGCCAGCTGTTAAATAGAGAGTATGAAACAGAATTAGCACTCCCTTGACCGGAGTGCTAATTTTTGTATATACTAAATATAGTAACGGCTATCCGCGCAGTAAAGCTTGCGCTCGCCGGATGGAGGATTGATAATAGAACTATGGCAGACGATTTCGCAGAATTCGTATCGCATTTGACCGATAATGCTCGCACCAGCCTGCAGCATGCGGACGCCATTGCCCGTGGCTATGGCAGCGCATATATCGGTACCGAGCACCTGCTTCTTGGTGTTCTTGCTCAAGGCTCTTCTGTGGGAGCAAAAGTTCTGGCGGACGCAGGCGTAACGCTTGACCGTGCCGAGCTCGCCCTTAACCTGACGCCGCGTACGCTTATCGTCAGTACCGGGGCAAAGGGTCTGTCGGAGACGGCAAAGCTTACTCTCAAAATGAGCTGGGAGGTCGCGCAGGAATTTCACCAGGAGTTTCTGGGTACGGAACACATTCTTTATAGCATCCTGAGCCAGAAGAATGCGCGGGCTACGGTGCTTCTGAGGGATATGAATGTTGATGTCTCACATTTGACAAGCGAGCTGGAAGAATTCTTTGATCGTCAGAACAACGCCTATGCCGAGGCTGAAGATGCCCAGGGTACGGGCACGAAAAAACGCAGTTCGGGTGGCGGTGCACTCGGCACGTTTGGTACTGATTTGACCGCTAAGGCTGGCCGAGGTGAGCTTGATCCGGTGATTGGGCGCGATGCCCAGCAGGAACGTATGATCACTATTCTCAGCAGGCGCACAAAAAACAACCCTGTACTGATCGGTGAGCCGGGTGTTGGTAAAACGGCTATTGTCGAGGGACTGGCGCAGCGCATTGCACGGGAGGAGGTGCCGGACCACCTGCTTGATAAGCGTGTCATTCAGCTTGATCTTGCCGCTATGATTGCCGGTACGAAATACCGCGGTGAATTTGAGGAGCGCTTGAAGAAGGTTGTTGATGAGCTGCGTGCAAGCAAGAACGTTATTGTGTTCATTGATGAATTGCATCTTTTGGTTGGCGCTGGTGCAGCAGAAGGCGCGCTCGACGCGGCAAACATGCTAAAGCCCGCGCTTGCTCGCGGTGAACTTCATATGATTGGTGCGACGACGCTTGACGAGTACCGTAAACACATCGAAAAAGATAGTGCGCTTGAACGCCGCTTCCAGACAATTGTTGTTCCCGAGCCAAAACTCCGCGATACTATTGCAATCATCAAGGGTCTTCGCAGCTACTACGAAAAGCATCACGGCGTTTCGATGAGTGATGAGGTACTTGAGGATGCGGTGTATATGGCAGACCGCTATGTGAGCGAGCGTTTCATGCCGGACAAGGCCATTGACGTGATTGATGAAGCGGCAGCGCTCGTACGGGTGAAAGCCGGACGCGGCCCAAGCAAACTGCGTGATTTTTCTCGGCAACTAAAAAATCTGAACGAAAAGATGGAAGATGCCGTTGTCGGCGAAGACTACGAGCGGGCAGCTCTTTATAAAACCAGGATCAGCCAGATTACCGCAAAGATCGAAGAAACCCGCGAAGACTTCGAGAAAAAGCAGCCAATCGAACTGAAGGACGAAGACATCGCGCACGCTATCGCGACCATGACAGGAATCCCGGTAAAGCGTGTTCAAAAATCTGAAGCTCGTTTGCTTCGTAGTCTTGAAAAACACCTCGGTAAATATATTGTCGGTCAAAAAGAGGCCGTAGAAAAAGTCTCGCGTGCGATCCGCCGTTCGCGAAGCGGTGTTGCCAGCCAGAGGCGGCCGATTGGCTCGTTTGTATTCATGGGTCCGACTGGGGTTGGTAAAACGGAACTTGCCAAAGTGCTGGCACGTGAAGTATTCGGCAGTGACGACGCGCTCATTAAAATTGACATGAGTGAGTTTGGAGAACGCCATAATACGAGCCGTCTTCTCGGTGCACCGGCCGGATATGTCGGCTACGAGGACGGCGGCCAACTAACTGATAAAATACGCCGGCAGCCGTACAGCGTAGTGCTCTTCGATGAGATTGAGAAGGCGCACCCTGAAGTCTTTCAGTTGCTACTTCAACTACTCGAGGATGGCACATTGACTGATGCTAAGGGTCGCACGGTAAGCTTTAAAAACGCCATCATTATTCTAACGAGTAACCTTGGCGCCGACAGGATGATGAAGGAGTCGAGTCTCGGATTCCACGCAAAAACCCGTGGGGATCACCAGGAACTCGATAGGGCACATGAAGAGAACGAGTCTGCGGCGAACGAGGCATTATCGCGAATGATGCGCCCCGAGCTGATTAACCGGTTTGACGCTATCGTAACCTTCCGGGCACTTACTCGAAAAGAAGTCGGAAAAATCTTCGATAATCTTATCGCAGAGCTTCAGGAACGTCTCATTCGAAAGGGTATTCACTTAACGATTAGTCCTGCGGCGAAGCGTCACTTAGTAAGTAAGGGCCATGACGAGAAGTTCGGCGCCCGTCCGCTTCGCAGGGTTATTCAGGATGATCTTGAACATACGATTGCTGATGGTATATTATCAGGAGAGTATGAAAAGGGTAGCGTGCTTGAAGTAGGCATGCAAAAGGGGAAGATCGTCGTTAATGTGGTACGCGAAGCATAGATCAAAAGGCCATGCCGTCAGCTTATTGCTGATTGCACTGTCACTTCTTGTCGCCGTACTTCTTATCGCAAATCGTCAGCAAGTCGTTGACCAGATAACCGTCTGGCAATTTAAACCCAGCGCGGAAATTCAAAGTTTTGCCGATCAGTCGGGTATGAGCGGCACTGGAAGGTTCTACTATTACGCGAGCCAGCCGTCGCTTGAAAGCACGCAGGACTTTAACACTAAGTGCGGACGAGCAGAAGCGAGTGCGGCAATTTTAGGCTGTTATAGCAGCCGCAAGATCTATATTTATAACGTAACCGATGAGCGGCTAAATGGTATTAAGGCAGTTACGGCCGCTCATGAAATGCTCCATGCGGCATATGAACGGCTTTCGGATTCGGAGCGTAGTCGGATAGACGGGCTGCTTGACGCGGAGTATCAAAAATTAAAAGGTGATAAAGACCTTGCCGAGCGCATGGCGTTTTACGAACGTACCGAGCCGGGGCAGCAAAACAATGAACTGCATTCGGTGCTCGGGGCAGAGATAGCTTCGCTTAGTCCGGAGCTTGAAAAGTATTTTTCGCGTTACTTCGCTGATCGTAGCAAGGTGACAAAGCTGCACGATTCTTATAGTGCCGTGTTTGAAGGGTTGCAGGACCGTGCAGAGGAATTATCAACACGACTTCATGATCTCGGTAACACGATCGAAGAAGGGACGGCTGCGTACAATGCGGATGTTGAGCGTCTGAACGAAGACATCCAGCGGTTCAATTCACGCGCAGAAAACGGCGGCTTTGATAGTCAGGCACAGTTTGAAAACGAGCGCAATGAACTGATCTCGCGCACGAATCAGCTTGAGCAGACGCGAACGAACTTGAATGACGCTATTCAGGAATACGAGGCGCTTCGTCAGGAACTCTCGACAATAGCGGCTCAATCAGAAGAGCTCAACCGGAGCATTAACAGTAGTCTTGCTCCTGCGCCGAGCTTATAGCTGATAACAGATGATATAATGAGGGCATAGTGGCAAAAAGCAAATCTCAATTTATATGCCAAAACTGCGGGGCGAACTATCCTAAGTGGACGGGCAAGTGTGAAAACTGTGGCGAGTGGAACACCCTAGTAGAGCAGGCTGCTCCTTCGCAGGGCAAATCTGCTGTTTCTCGCAGTGCGTCAAGCGGCCGTGTATTGACGCCTCAAACAATGCGCTCTATTCAGCACGAGGAGGCTTCTGTTCGCATGCAGACCGGATATGATGACCTGGATATCGTACTCGGCGGCGGCATTCTTCCTGGTGGTGTCATGCTCATGGCCGGTCAGCCTGGTATCGGTAAAAGTACTCTGCTGCTGCAGGTTGCCTCGGAAGTAGGCAAGGCTCATTCTGTGCTTTACGCGAGCGGCGAGGAGTCTGCGGGGCAAGTAAAGCTGCGTGCCGAGCGACTTGGAGCAAACGACCAGGAGCAACTGCATTTTGTCGCAAGCACCAGTGCCGATGATATTGCTGCGACTATTAGATCGGGCGCATACAAACTGGTTGTTATTGACTCTATTCAAACGCTTAGTCTTGATGAGATTACGTCTGCACCCGGTACAGTAAGCCAAATTACTAATAGCAGCAATGTTATTATCCGCGCCGCCAAAGAGGCTGGTGCAGCGGTTGTACTTGTGGGGCATGTCACTAAAGAGGGAAGTATTGCAGGCCCTAAGGTTCTTGAACATCTGGTTGACGTCGTACTGCAGTTTGAAGGAGACCGCTATGGTGGATTTAAGGTCGTACGTGCGGTAAAGAACCGCTATGGCTCGACTAATGAAGCAGCTATTTTTGAAATGTACGAGAAAGGCCTCAGGGTTGTCGAGAATCCATCTGCAGCGCTTCTCGCGGAACGCCAGAACGCTGACGGGTCCGTCGTACTCGCGACGCTCGAGGGGACACGCCCACTGCTCGTAGAGATCCAGGCCCTTGTTAATCCAACTAGTTTCGGGTATCCTAAGCGTACAGCCTCTGGGTTTGACCTGAACCGCCTTAACCTTTTGATTGCCGTATTGGAACGGCGGACAAAACTGAATTTATCAGACAAAGATATTTATATCAATGTCGTTGGTGGTTTAAAACTAAGTGATCCTGCCGCTGACCTTGCTATTTGTATGGCAATAGCAAGCGCCGCAGCTGGCAAGAGGCTGGATGACGGAATCGTCGTGTTCGGCGAGGTGGGCTTGGGTGGAGAAATACGCAGCGTTCACAGCGGTGATCGTCGTGTAGCAGAAGCAAAGAAGCTAGGCTTTACCCAGGCAATTGCCCCGAAGCCGGCGCAAAAGAATTCATTTATAAAAGGCATTGGCGATATGCGCCAAGCCCTCATCGACTATTTACAGTAGTAGTCAGAAAGAAAACAATATGGAAACAACTCAAATACTTATAATCGTCACTCTGCTGGCGATTTTAGCGGAGGTAACGTACCTTGTCGTAAAACTTCCACGTCAAAATATTGGCAAAAAGCAGTCGCGACCTATTTTTGTCGACACCTCGGTGTTGATCGATGGCCGCATTATTGCCGTCGCAAAGTCTGGTTTTATCGGTGATACACTAGTTATTCCGCGAAGCGTTATTGGGGAGCTACAATTTTTAGCCGATAACGCAGACCACGAAAAACGTGCCCGTGCTCGCCATGGTCTCGATATTGTTACGGAGCTTCAGAACATGCCCGAGGTAGCCGTAGAGATACTGCAGGATGGCAGCAAAGCCGAAGAAGGTGTTGATGAGCGACTGCTCGCGCTCGCCAAAAAACATACTGGTGCAATCTGTACGATCGACTACAACCTAAATAAAGTCGCTGTTGTTGAAGGGATTACTGTACTGAATGTTAATGAACTGGCACAGAGTCTCCGTATGGCATACCTGCCAGGTGAGAAAATCATGTTGGAACTCGTGCAGAAGGGTCAGGATTCGCATCAGGGTGTCGGCTATCTTCCGGACGGAACGATGGTTGTTGTTGAGCATTCTAATAAGTTTATCGGACAATCCGTTGAAATCGAATTTATCCGAAGTTTGCAAACCGCAGCGGGTAAGATGATGTTTGCGCGTCGTGTCGAGAAAGCCCAGCCGCAACAGCCACGTCAAAAGCCAGCCGGTAAAAAACCCGTTGAACCAAAGCCAAAACAGAAACAGGAAAAGCAGGATAGGCAGGATAAGCCTCAGCAAAGTGTGTATCATAGCGACGATCGGGACCAGCGAACGGCTTCGAAGAAGCAGCGACCCGCTGGCAATCAGCAAAAACGCCAGCAGCCTGTTTCACAGCCTAAGCCTCAGCAGCCCCGAAGGCAGCGCACTTCGGCCGACCGAGAGGCGGCACTCATCGATCTCGTCGACAAAATGTAGTACTGATCGACAAAATCAAACCCCCGCTTGTTGCGGGGGTTTATTGTTACCTACGGAATCGATCTCTTCAGTCGTTTCCGCTGCCGCTTCCACCAGGAGTCACGCTTTGCGACTTGGCTCCGCTGTAGTATGCACTATCTATAACCGTTGCAGTAACTGTTTGTGTACTGTTATCAGTGAATGTATGACTAGTACTGTACGTGCCGCTTGCCGAGGCCGGAAGCGTTGCAATAACGGTACCGCCAACCTTGACTTCAATCTCTTTGAGCGCGTGCGTACCGCCGACGACACTAATGCTGATAGAGTAAGTGTTGCCACTAGACTTCTTTACCTCAAGCGTGCCGACACTTGGCTTGTTGTCCTCACATTTGTGCAGATCATCATCCTTTGTTGCGTCGTAGCCATCGGGAGCTACAAACACGTCCTTCTTCGTAACAGGATCCTGCGACTTTACTACGTCAACTTCGATTTTGGCGAGTTCTGGCGTACATGAAGTCGCCTTCTTTTTAGATACCTTATCAAAGGTTAGTTTTGC
>DASUVJ010000001.1:0-14631 GCA_036378995.1 Saccharimonadales bacterium (SeqCode) | reverse complement strand
CCCCGGTCCTTGTTGAACCAAGATGGGAATAACTCTCCCTTAAGGCGCTGGATGCCAGCAGGTTCTGCAAACCAGTCGCCCGATTTCCATTTACCTTCAGCTGCGTAGATCTCTTTGTGAGCGTATTCCATGACCGGACCTACGACTTTGGCAGGCAATGAAGAGTTGCCATTTTTAAGTACGCGGGTATCAGGGTTACCGAGCCAAACGCCCATGGTGATGGCAGGACTGTAGTTCATCGTCCAGATATCTTTTGGCTTGCCGTCTTTGTCGGACGTACCGGTCTTTGCGGCAGTCTTTACGCCTGGAATAGCGAGGCCGTAGAAGTTGCGTCCGTAGAGTCCTGCTCGTGCGTTATCATCGGCAAGAATGTCAGCGATAATGTAGGCGACCTGCGGGTCTAGGACCTGCTTGCTCTCATCTTTAAACTTCTTAAGCACTTCGCCCTGGCTGTTCTTTACCTCTAGAATGGTGCTGGTTGGCTTGTAGACTCCCATGCGAGCCATAGAGGCAAATGCATTCACGTGATCGATCATACGGGTTCCACATCCACCGATAGCAGAGGCAAGACCAGCTTGGGCGTCGGCACCCTGCGTACAGTAGTTTGTGTCGCCAAGGGCTCGGATCGTTTCCCATGTTGGTTGGATTCCCGAGACGTACATTGCCTTTACCGCCGGAACGTTACGTGAAAGAGCGAGTCCTTTACGTATATCGATGTTGCCAAGGAACTTGCGGTCGGCGTTGTTCAGTTCGGCGCCATAGATTTTATCCATTGATTTATCGTCGGCAAGAATTGATCCACTGCCGTAGTTTTGTTTGCCTTGGCCCTTATTCTTGAAGAGTTCGGCATACACGAGCGGCTTGATGGTTGATCCTGGCTGGATGTATGCAGTGGCCGCGTTATCCTGGCCGAAGCCTGGGTAGTTAAAGTCACGGCTGCCCATCATCGCGATGATCTGGCCGGTCTTTGTATCCTCGACAGTAGCCGCGCCGTTAGTAAAGCCGGCAAAGTCAGGCGTTGAGGAGGCGAACATTGCGTTCATTGATTCTTCGAGCTTGCCTTGAACCCTAAGATCGAGCGTTGTGTTTACCGTTAGCCCGCCGCGGCCGACAGTTACTTTTCCGAGTTCGCGCTCAAGCTGGGCGCGCACCATTTGTACGAAGTGAGGCGCCTTGATGTCCTTATACTGGTTAGAAGCAGGTTGGATATGGTCAAGAATAGGATACTTCTTTGCCTCATCGGCTTCGGCCTTTGTGGCGTAGCCGTGCTCTACCATATTATTAAGCACCTTGTGCTGACGCGCGATCAGCGCCTCGTGACCCGCTACGTTATAAGGATCATAAAGCCCGGGCTGGTTAGGGATACCTGCAAGAAGTGCGGATTCAGCGAGGTTAAGGTCTTTGGCGGATTTATTAAAGTATGTTTTTGCCGCGGACTCAACACCATTACGACGACCGCCGTATGGCGATTCGTTGAGGTAGAGTTCGAGGATTTGGTCTTTGTCGTACATTCGCTCGACCTCGATCGCCAGGATCATTTCCTTGATTTTACGAGGAACACCGTCGAGACCTCGCTTGTCTGCGTCCTCAGCAAAGAATACCTGTTTTACAAGTTGCTGAGTCAATGTTGAGCCACCCTGGGTGCTACCACCACCAATATTATTGAACATAGCTCGCGAAAGGCCAGTAAGACTGATACCGCCGTGTTTATAAAAGTCGGCATCTTCGATGGCAATTGTGGCGTCCTTCATATCCTGGCTGATTTCGCTGCTTTTAACGACAAGCTTATAGTTGCCGTCGCCTTTGTCTTCCCAGAGAAGCTCGCCATTACGATCATAGTATTTAGTTACGGTCGTTTGGACGCGTTTTGCTAACTCGCCCGGGCGAATAGCATCAAGATCTTTACGGAAATAGGCAAATAGGGCGCCAACACTAAGCACACCAAGTAAAACGGCTACGCCGGCAATTTTAAGGGCCATGATTCCGCCCTTTTTGCTAAACCAGTAGCCCCAGAAGCGTTTTGGATGCATTCGGTAGAGAAGCCGCTTTACTGGATGTTTCGGAAGGCTCGCGAGATACTCGGCCTTTTTACGGGCCTCTGCGTCCTTTTTGGTCCTGCGCTTGTGTACGAGGTTGGAATACACGCTCATACTGCGTGATTTGTTCGGTTTGTTAGCCACGTCCTATTTTTCCCATAAGCAATATTATTCTCCATTATAGCACCAATTTGGCGTGAGATAGAGGGTTTTTCTGCTATACTTGCAGGGAGAATAACAGATAGGAGAACACCGTGAAACTTTCCGAAGAACTGCAGTGGCGAGGCTTCGTCAACCAGATGACCTTCAAAGACATTACCGAACTTGATAATGGTCCTATCTCTTTCTATTGGGGTGTTGATCCTAGTGCTGATAGCATGACAATCGGTAACTTTGCCGCAGCTATGATGGTGCGACATTTCATCGATCACGGCCACAAGGCCTTCTTGCTAGTGGGTGGTGCGACGGGAATGATCGGCGATCCGGACGGCAAAAAAGATGAGCGCAATCTAAAAACGCTTGATGAAATAGCCAAGAACAAAGCTGGAATTGCCAAGCAGTACAAAACGGCTTTTGACGGCAAAGAATTCACAATCGTTGATAATTACGATTGGTTCAAGAATATTAACTACTTAGACTTCCTGCGCGATGTCGGTAAGCATGTGCCGATGAGCCAAATGCTTGGGCGCGACTTTGTTCAGTCACGTCTCGGTGAAGACGGCAGTGGTATTAGCTATGCCGAATTCAGCTACTCGCTAATCCAGGGTTACGACTTCTTGCATCTCTACCGAGAGCACGGCGTTACATTGCAGGTCTGCGGTGCTGACCAGTGGGGTAATTCGATCGCTGGAGTTGATCTTATCCGCCGCATCGAAGGCGGAGAAGCCCATGTTTACTCCACGCCGCTTGTTATCAACAAGGCGACGGGAGTAAAGTTCGGCAAGAGCGAAGGTGGCGCCGTATGGCTCGACCCTAAAAAGACGAGTGTCTACAAGTTTTACCAATTCTGGCTGAATGTTGATGATGAAGGCGTGATTGATTACGCGAAGATCTACACGCTTCTTTCTCGTGAGGAGATCGAAGCGCTTGAACGAGAGCAGCAGCAAAACCCAGGTGCGCGCGTCGCACAAAAAACGTTAGCACGTGAAGTGACGAAGCTAGTACACGGCGAAGAGCGTCTTAAGTCTGTTGAGCGCGTGACAGCGGTTCTTTTTGGAACAGGGGACTTCAGTGAGCTCACTGATGAGGATCTTGACGCGCTCGCAGAAGAAATCCCTACGGTTGATGCGGGAAAATCCGTGGTCGAGGCATTGGTCGAAAGTGGCCTTGCTACAAGTAACGGTGAAGCTCGCCGGCTTATTTCAGGAGGGGCCGTATCGGTAAATGATACAAAAATTGCCGACGATCAACAGATCTCACAAGCCTCTCTTGTTAAAAAAGGCAAGAACAGCTTCGTTTTGGTTCGATAGCAAATTTGTTATAATAAAGGCTCGAATCAAAACAAGGAGGGATATGTCTTTTAACGACCTCATGCAGAAGAACCTTTCACCAGAAGCTATAAAGAATATTACAGCTTGGCTGGATGAGCCGAAGTATGCCGAATATCGCGACGAGCTTGTCTCGATGATCGAGTCGGAACAATGGAAAGACCTTGAGGATGCTTTTTTTAAGGTCGTCGAGTTTGGAACTGGCGGTCGCCGAGGCACAACGGGCCTGGGGTCGAATAGGATTAACCGTGTGACAATCGGGGAATCGGCACAAGCGCTGTGCTTGTATGCGCGTACATTTGATCCGGAGGCTGCAAAAAAAGGAATTGTCATCGCCTGTGATACGCGTCTTAGTTCGCCAGAGCTAAGCAAATATTCCGCACAGGTAGCAGCGGCAAATGGATTTAAGGTATATCTATTCGATAACTTCCGCTCCACACCCGAACTTAGTTTTGCTGTTAGGCATCTGAAGGCTGCGGTGGGTATTGTGATTAGCGCAAGCCATAATCCGCCGCTTGATAACGGTTTTAAAGCTTACTGGTCGGATGGCGGCCAGCTTGTCGCACCGCACGACAAAGGTGTATTGGAAGTTGCCGCGGGGATTACCGAGATTCATGCAATGGATTTCGATATGGCTGTAGCCAGCGGTAAGATCGAAATTATCGGTACCGAAGTCGATAGAGCGTATATCGAAGCGGTCGTTGGCCAGTCGGAGGGCGTTGAGCGAGACGTTGCCATTGTCTACTCGCCGCTTCACGGTGCTGGGCAGACAAATACCCTTCCGGCGTTACGCGAGGCGGGTTTTCATTCGATCTCACTCGTCGAAGACCAGATGACACCTGATGGTAATTTTCCTACGATCGAAAACGGTAAGCCGAACCCAGAGGAAAAAGCCGCGAACGATCGCGCAGTTGCTCAGCTAGTAGCAGAAAAGGCGGACATTGCTATTACTAATGACCCGGATGCGGATCGTATCGGAGTCATGGTCCGCGATAAGGATCAAGTAATCTACCTTAACGGTAATCAGTCGGCAGTATTGGCGACGGACTATGCCCTTCAAAAACTCCAAGAAAAGGGCGAGCTGACAAGTAAACATTATATTGCTAAGACAATTGTTACTACTGACATGCTCGGAGCGCTCGCTGACCACTACGGCGTTACTATGTATACAAATATGCTCATCGGGTTCAAGTATATTAGTGAACTTATTCGTAATAAAGAAACGACTGATGAGATATTCGTTATTGGAGGCGAAGAGAGCTACGGGCTACTTAAGGGCGATTATTCGCGCGATAAGGATGGAGCAAGTGGGGCACTTCCGCTCGCCGAATATGCCGCAGAGCTCAAGAAAAGCGGCAAAACATTGTATGACCGGCTTTTGGAGCTTTATGATGAACACGGCCTGTACTTAGAGCGACTCGACAGCGCATATTTTCTGGGGGCGAGTGGATTTGAGACGATGCAGTCAGTTATGGCTGAGCTGCGCTCTAATCCTCCTAAAAAGCTGGGTGAGCATAACATCTCTGCGATCCTCGATTATCAGGTATCTGAACGCCGAGATCTCGCTACGGATACTGTAACGAAAATTGACTGTATCAAAGGAAATGTAGTGGTTCTTGAGCTTAACGGAGACTATCGCTGTAGGGTGACGATTCGACCAAGCGGTACCGAGCCTAAGCTAAAATTTTATGTGCAGTGGTGGGAAGAGGCTGAGGCCGATGTGCGTACACAGTCGAAGGAGCTAAATAGCCGACTCGAGACTCTTTCAAGAACGCTTGAGGGAATGTTGCTGGATTCTTAGTTCTTGTGCTTGTTGTACGTAAAATGCTATAAATAAACACATGAATGGGTACAATTCGACACGGGCGGGATTTACTATTGTCGAATTACTTATCGTTATTGTTGTAGTAGCGATTCTGGCAGCAATTGTAACGGTGGCATATAACGGCATTCAGGGCCGGGCGCGAGATTCTCGTCGTGTTCAGGATATGAAGACTATCGTAAAGGGTCTTGAGATTTATAAGACGAATAATGGTTCGTATCCTGCACCGGTTTCAACGACTGGTGCTGCTGGTTGGGAGGTGAGCACAACTGGATCTGCGGCGACAAACTTTTTATCTGCACTCGTCTCTTCTTCAAGCGGCATTTCTAAGGTTCCTGTTGATCCAACTAATACTGGTGTGGTAGGAGATTTGGCTCCAGCGGCTAGTAAAAATAACTATGAGTACTTTTATTACCGCTATGCGGCTGGAGACAACGGTTGCGATTCTTCGAAGGGGGCTTATTATGTTTTGGGGATTGCTCGGATGGACAGCGTAGCGAGCGGACAAAATGCCTCAAATAGTCCGGGCTTTTCGTGCACGGGCCGCAACTGGTCGTACGAAGGCGCCTGGGTGACCGGTGGCTACACCAATTAACTTCGTTACTGCTGTATAATCGAATCAGATGAATCTTGTAACGCCGCTTGAAAAAATCAAAGGTGTCGGCGTAAAGACGGCCGAACAATTCGCCGCCGCGGGGCTTCGGACCGTGGGCGATTTAATTGACTTTTTGCCCCGTAAGCACGAGGATTTTTCGGAGGTCGTAAAAATCAGTGACATCCATCCGGGTAAAATGACGATAAAAGCACGCTGCGAAAAAATCGCCACCCGTCCGGTTCGACGAGGACTTCGCATTACGACGGCGACGCTTGTTGACAACAGCGGCAAACTGCAAGCCGTCTGGTTTAACCAGCCATACCGAGCGACGCAGCTGAAGGGTGATGACGAGTTCTTTTTTTCGGGTGAGTTTGAATTTAATTACAATAAATACCAACTCACAAATCCAAGTGTCGAAAAAGTAAGCGAGATGCCGCTTCAGACGGATAGGCTACTTCCGGTGTATCGGGCGATCAAGGGCCTAAAAAGCCAGCTTGTTCGTAAAATTCTCGGCGAACTTCGGCCGCTTATTACAATGCTTCCCGAGACACTACCGCAAAAGATTGTCACCTCTGAGAAGCTCCTTTCAAGATCGGACGCCGTTCTTGGAATGCATTTTCCGAGCAAGCCGCAAGACGTAAGAGATGCTCGTGAGCGCCTTGCGTTTGAAGAGCTGTTTCAGCTGCTTCTGGCGGCACAGTTCAATAAACAAGAAAACTCCAAGCTAATAGGATGGCATATTCCATTTGATAAAAATATCGTAGGGGAGTTCGTTAAAGAACTGCCGTTTGCTTTGACCGATGCCCAGCGCCGTGCAGCCTGGGAGATTATTCAGGATTTTGAGCGTAAAACACCCATGAACCGCATGCTGCAAGGTGATGTAGGATCAGGTAAGACAGTTGTTGCCGGTCTTGCGGCCAGGTCGTGCGCGCATTCGGGTTTTCAAACTGCATTGATGGCGCCAACCGAAATCCTCGCCTCGCAACATGCTGAAACATTATCTAAATTACTCTCTCCGTTTGGCCTGACAGTCGGTTTGCTGATGGGCAGTGTAAAGGGGGCGGCTCGCAAAATCCTGTACGAGCAGATTGCCTCGGGCAGCGTGGACGTCGTGGTTGGAACGCACGCGCTCATACAAGAAACGGTGAAGTTTCATCGTTTGGGCTTCGTTGTGATCGATGAACAGCACCGTTTTGGCGTGGCTCAGCGTCAGGAACTGCTTAAAAAATCCGAACATATGCCGCATCTGCTCGCGATGACAGCAACACCGATTCCGCGCAGCCTCGCTCTTACGGTGTATGGCGAGCTGGATGTGAGTATCCTAAACGAGTTGCCAAAAGGACGAAAAGCAATCGCGACCAAAATTTGGTCGCCCAACTCCCGGCCTCAGCTCTACGAAAAAGTCGATGCTGAAATAGCGGCTGGACGACAGGCTTATGTCATTTGTAACTTAATTGACGAAAACCCAGACAACGAAGTTAAGAGCGTCACCGCTGAATACAAACGGTTGCAGAGTTCCGTGTTCAAACACCGGAAGATTGGTTTGTTGCACGGCAAGCTTAAGGCTGATGAAAAAGACGACGTGATGAGCAGATTTGCTTCAGGTGAGCTGGATATTCTTGTGAGCACGACAGTAGTAGAAGTCGGTGTTGATGTACCGAACGCAACCGTCATGATTATTGAGGACGCTGACCGTTTTGGTCTTTCTCAGCTCCACCAGCTTCGCGGGCGTGTGGGGCGGTCATCGCATCAAAGCTATTGTTACCTTGTTACGAGCGACAGTAGCAAGCCAAGCCAGCGCCTAAAAGAGATCGAGAAGTCAGGAGACGGTTTCTATTTGGCAGAGGTGGACCTGCAGCTCCGAGGCCCGGGTGAGATTTACGGCCGGGCTCAGCACGGCGCACTCAACCTACAGATTGCGACCCTGTCCGACACCAAGCTCATCGCACGCGCTCAAAAGCAGGCAAAAGTGTTCGTGGAATCTGGTGATGATCTGTTACAATATAAACAATTGGCCGAGCAGGTACAGCAATACCAGCGCCTGACCACATTGAATTAGCACTATGTATTCTGGAACTACTTTTCGTACAAAGTCCGGTCGGATGATGGGTGTACATCAAAAGATCGATCGGGTGGCTCGTCGCCACCTTGAAAAGCATCTCCCTGCCGGAATCGTCTTTCCTGCTATTCATGACATTCTTCATTTTGAGGGTCTTAATGGTCCCGATGGTATCAAGCGCAAGAGTCCGGCTAAAGATGAGCCGTGGCATTACATCGATCCTTACAATCCAGAAGATACTGGCATCTTTGAGATGATTTCAGATCATATTACAAACCTTGCAGGGGCTTTGAAGGCGGGTAATGAACAGCGCGCGGCATTTGAAGCTGCTTGGATGGCCCATGCGATTGTCGATGGGCTTACTCCGGCGCATCACTATCCGCTGGAGGCTAAACTGGAGGAGCTTCGAGGCGGGGAAGGCCTTGAAACCCGTACGACTACCAAAGAAAAGCTGCTGCTTCCGGGTAAAACACGTCGCATGCAGGTGCGAAATAACTGGGAGTTTTGGGGTGCTAAGGGTGTTATGACGACCCATTTGGCCTTTGAGCTTGGTATTGCTACGACCATCGCACCGCAGCGATTTGATGAGAGTATTATTACCGAAGACGATTTTGTGCAGCTCAAGGAGAAAGGCTACGAAGCCGTGTTTAAAGATATTCTCCGCAGTGTCGCCGAAATGAAGATGTACGAAGAATTCGGGCGTGTGGGCTGGAACCGTCATCTTGCCAGGGAGACAAAAGACGTGCTAATTCCAGAAATCGTGAAGGCTGTAGTGCTCGGCTGGTACGAGGCAGTTCGCCGGGCGGAATCTAAAAAATGAACGTCCGAATCATCAGCGGAGAATTCGGTGGACGCAAGATAGAAGCGCCCGATACCTCACGCACTCATCCGATGAGTGAACGAATCCGCAATGCTCTGTTCAACAGCCTGGGCGATGAAGTAAATAACGCCCATGTTCTTGACGCGTTTGCCGGTACGGGTTCGGTAGGGCTCGAGGCCATAAGTCGAGGTGCGCACGATGTGACATTTATTGAGCGTGATCGCATTGCCCAAAAGATTCTAGCTAAAAATATTACTTCGCTTTCTGTAGAGGAACGCGTGACGATTATCCGTACGACCGTCAGCAACTGGCTCGAAACGAGCGACGCCGAGGCGTTTGATATTATTTTTGCCGACCCACCGTATCACGACACGCAGTTTTCCACAGTCGAACGTTTATTCGGGCTGTTAAAACCAGGGGGTCTTATGGTATTATCACACCCAGGTAGGGGTGAGGTACCGACCAAAACCGGAGTTGTTGTGGTGGACAATCGTAGTTATGGAAACGCATTCCTCACCTTCTACCGCCGAGAGGAATGATTTATCGGATGCCCCGTCTTATTCGTGTAGAAAACCGCATTACGTCCCCACTTGAGGATAGAGGGTTTACTGTCTATCGAGGCTGGAGCGACACTGTCGCAGATCAGCTCGTAGAACGCTCCGAAGAACCAGAAATGTTAGAACATGTTCCGCGTGACCACGCGGAACGTTTTGTTTCTAAGGATAGGGCAAACGAGTGGTACAGCGAGAACGAGCGGGTGGTGTATGCGCTCGGTGAAAAGGCTGCACTCGCCGGTATAGCGTGGTTTACGAAGCATCCTATAGAGGACTATGATGCTCAGTACACTTTTGCTATTCGTATGTACGAACGTGCACGCGGTAAGGGTCTTGCCGGAGCGTTTATGATGGCAGCTCATTTGGATTTGGAGGCCAGCCAGCACTACGAAGGTGCGGTGTGGCTAGATACGGATGAGGGCAATGTCCATGCTAGGAGGCTATACGAGCGATTCGGCTACAACGAAATCTCGCGCAGTGATGATCGGATACGAATGGTAAAGCTCGGCAGTGCACCAGTTAAACATTCAGGACCGCCCGTTTTCTATCATCCCGATCCTAATGCGTAACGCACATGCTATTATTTTGATATGACATCGCTAAAACAAACAACACATTTCCCTGAAACTTCGAAACGTCGAGCTGCTGCAGGTCTGCTAAAAGATACACGGGGAAGCTTGGATTTTCTTGTGTTGTTGCTCGGGTCTATTGTAATTGCGACCGGTGCGATTTTTACTGATAGTATTCCGGTGCTGATTGCCAGCATGATCATCGCTCCGCTTGCGACGCCTATTCTCGCGATGGGACTGGGTATTGTAACCGGCCAGATGCGCTTATTTGTGCGATCGGGAGGAATGCTGTTTTTTTCTATAGTGATCGCTCTAGTGTCTGCGGCGATACTGACGCTCCTTTTTGATGAGAACGCCGTAAAAGATACCTATATCTCATTTTCAGGAGACAAAGTCATTGCAGTCGGTATTGCTCTTGTTGCAGGATACATCGGAGCTTATGGGCTGCTGAGTAAAAGGGTTGCCGGTGCCATAACGGGCGTGGCTATCGCAGTCTCGCTTATGCCGCCGCTTGTAGCTACTAGCATCAGCTTTGTTACGGGTGACACAGTACGCGCCGCGGAGGCGGGGATTCTGTTTGGGCTGAATGTTCTCGGCATTCTTATTGCTAGTGTTATTGCTTTTTGGCAGTTCGGTCTTAAGAAGAAGCACCTCGTTAAATAAAAAGCAGCCCCAAGATTTCTCTTGAGGTGCGATCATAACGTAGGACTTGTTATAACTTAATTATAGCATAGGTTATTGTAGTAATCAAACAAAATAAAAAAGATAGACCAGCCGATCTATCTTTTTTACTTGGTACGCGAGAAAGGACTTGAACCTTCACGCCCGGAGGCACTAGCTCCTAAGGCTAGCGTGTCTACCAATTCCACCACTCGCGCTTACCGGACTACTATAACAAATTTTCGCTGTCAGGGGAAGCTGTAAAATAATGGAGCTTATGCTATCATTAAAGAAAATGAGATCAAGGGGTAAAAAAGAGAGGGGCTTATGAGCAAGGTTGCTGCATATCTTCAGGAACATATTCAGGGCGAGGTAACGACGAACGCCGCGATACTCGACGCCAAGTCGCGAGACATGAGCGTCCTTCGTATTGCCCCTGAGATGGTAATTTATCCCCGCGTAACAAACGACATTCGCAAAGTTGCTCGGTTCTCATGGCAGCTTGCCGAAAAGGGCCACGTACTGCCTATTACTGTTCGTGGAGGCGGAAATGACCAGACGGGCGCAGCGATCGGTAAGGGTATTGCTCTCGTTACGACGGCACATATGAACCGCGTGTTTGAGCTAGCGCCAAAACAAAAGCTCGTGCGTGTCCAGCCTGGCGTGAGTATCTCTGCGCTATCAACCGCTCTTTCGCTGCACGGCATGGGTATTCCTCCGCTTATGGGCGAAGCTAGCGGCCACACGATCGGCGGAATGATTGGCAATAACTCCGGTGCCTATCTCTCTGGTAAGTATGGCAAAGTCGGATCATGGATTCACCAGATGGAGGTAGTACTGGCAAATGGGGACGTTCTTCAGACGGGTCGCATTAGTAAGCGTGAACTCAGTAAAAAGAAAGGCCAGCAGGATTTTGAAGGCGAGATCTACCGCAGTCTCGATAATCTCATCGAAGATAATAGTGAGCTGATCGAAAATTCTATTGCAGGCGGAGCCATTGGGAACGTTGGTTATGCGGCAATTGCTGACGTAAAACAAAAAGATGGTTCGTTCGATCTTGCGCCGCTTATCGCGGGTTCACAAGGAACGCTCGGTATTGTTTCTGAGATGATTATGCGTGTAGAGTTCGTCAGTTCGCATATGACCGTAGCACTTCTTGCGTTTAGTGGTCGCGAGCAGGCGAGGGATGCGCTGGACGGATTGAAATCATTTGAACCCGCCATCCTTGAAATGTACGACGGCGAGCTGTTTAATATGGCGGCCGAGCAGGGTAAGATCTACGAATTCTATAAAGAGCTTAACGGTAATGTAGGTTCAGTCATTCTGATTGGATTTGATGATTTTAGCGATCGCGCCCGTCAAAAACACGTTAAAAAAGTTGCTCGTCTCCTCAAAGACACCGACGCCTTTATGGTAACCGGGGATGGCGACGAGGCTGAGGAGCTACTGACAATTCGCGGTGTTATGGCGTCGTTATTTAATCCGGCCGGCAAGGACGTCTCTGCTCCACCTCTGTTCGATAATGCATATATTCCATCTGAACGCTACGAGGACTTTGCCGCCGCTGTTCGCGCACTTGGCGAAAAGCACCATGTATCACTCCCTCTGGCTGGTAAGATTCTTGAAGATACCTACACGACCCGGCCACAGCTTCATCTACATAAAGTAGGTGACAAGCAAAAGGTCTTTAAGCTTCTGGATGAATATGGAGCAATCGTAGCGGCGCATAATGGATATCTTATCGGTGCAGATGGCGAAGGTCGCGTAAAAGCACCATTCGCACACAAACAATTAGACGACGATATCAAGGCGCTCTTTGAAGCGATAAAGAATGTGTTTGACCCGCACGGCATTCTTAATCCGGGTGTAAAGCAGGCGGCTGAACTTCGCTCGCTTGTAAGTGCACTTCGTACCGATTATGACATTGCCGCTAGCTCCGACTACGCCTCGTACAATTAGTCTTGAAAAAACCGTTCTCTCGGGCTATCATAACTAAAGCACGCGCGAGTGGCGGAATTGGTAGACGCGCTAGCTTCAGGTGCTAGTGCCCTTCGGGGCGTGGAGGTTCAAGTCCTCTCTCGCGTACCAAAGTATGAACCCGGTTTTGGCCGGGTTTTTGCTTTGCGTGATATGGTAGAAGCTAGATATGAATGAGACAAATAATCAGATTGGTGTTGGACCGCACATCAAGCCTTGGCCGAAGGATCTAAAGTACGATCCGGAATTATTAGAAAATGGCGACAGGCGTAATGTTGAAGATAAATATCGCTACTGGAGAGTAGAGGCCATCAAGGCCGATCTTGATAGCAGGCGTACCGATCTGCACGTTGCCATCGAAAACTGGCAGCACGACATGAACATCGGCACAATCGTTCGTAATGCCAATGCATTCAATGCAGGCGCTGTTCATATTATTGGCAGGCGCCATTGGAACAAGCGCGGCGCGATGGTGACGGATAGGTATCTGGACGTATTTCATCATGCAAGCGTTAAAGATTTTGTAGAAGCGGTGAGGGATTGGGAAATTATCGCAGTCGACAACACCGAAGGAGCTGTTCCTCTTGCGCAAACATCATTGCCAAAGAAAACGGTGCTTGTATTCGGCGGGGAAGGACCGGGACTTAGCGAGGAAATGCGCGAAGCAGCTAAGATGATGGTGATGATCGAACAGTTTGGCAGTACTCGTTCGGTGAATGTCGGCGTCGCCTCCGGAATCTTAATGTACGCTTGGATGCAGCAACATATACTTGATAAATCCATCTAATCTGTCATAGTTGAAGCATGAGAAGCGTTTCGGAAATCGTGCCCGTGACCGTTGTTCAAGAAGTATTCACTCCTTCTGACGAAGTAAGAACGCTCGTTGGTCGCCTGATGGAGGGTGAACTGGATCTTTCGCAGCTAGTTCTGCGATCCAGCGCACGTCGGGTGATCGATCGGCCTCACGGAGAGCTTCATCCACGCTTTCGATACGCACGGGAATTTCGTCAGGCCGAGAAAGCAATAGACACTCATGGCAGAAGGGTTCTTTTGCTGGGAAATCGAGCTGTACTCGCTGAAAACGCGAGCGGCAATGCTCGCCTTATGCTTCCTCCGCGAGATCAGGAACAATTAGACGAGCTTGCAGATGCTATGGATATCTTACCTTCCCGAGAGGGGAACATTCTGCCGAATCACCTCTACGTTCAAATTGCGAAGGACGCGTTACTGCGGGATCGCGAGAAGCGTGCAGAGGAGCTCCAGCGCCTTGGTGCTCGCCTTCGCCATCCAGGGATGCGTCCGTTCATGAGCGCGAGTCATCCGCGCCTTGTCATCCAAGACGTTTCTGTACGCGCATCTTGAGATATGTCGCCTTACCTCGTATACTAAGAGTATGATTTTTCAATCTGTCCATCAGCTGAGCCATAGTTAGCCGGAGCGCATCGGACGGATTTCTTGTGACCAGATCAAACGCCGACATCGCTTCGGCGTTTTTGCATGTAAATTTAACTAAAGGAATACTGTTATGACAAAAAGCTCAAGCTTGCGTTCGACAGAGAAAAATGCAACAATAACCCCAATGAGTACGCTTTCATCCCAACCCTACAAAGGCACCCGAGACTATTATCCCGCGGATAAACGCGTACAAAACTATATTTTCAATAACTGGCGGCGGATTGCCCAGCGATTCGGCTACGAAGAGTACGGCGCTCCAATGCTTGAACCGATCGATGTCTACGAGGCAAAGTCGGGCCAAGAGCTTGCAAACGAGCAAACATACACTTTTACTGATCGCGGTGATCGTACAGTAGCTATTCGCCCAGAAATGACACCAAGCATCAGTCGCATGGTGGCTGCAAAGCGCCAGGAACTTGCTTACCCGGCACGACTCTTTAGTATTGCTAACTTTATGCGCTACGAGCGTCCTCAGCGCGGCCGTGAGCGTGAATTTTGGCAGCTTAATACCGATATTTTTGGTGTCGAAGGCGCACTTCCTGAGGCCGAAATTATTACAATGGGAGCAGAGTTCCTAAAAGTATTCGGCGCAACGGA